>JAGALS010000038.1 GCA_017625065.1 Clostridia bacterium
AAAATAATAGTATAATAAATAACGATGTGTTTAACACAAACCCAAGGGGAGGTGTAGGTAAATGGCAGTTCCGAAGAAAAAAGTTTCCAGCGCACGCAGAGACAAGAGACGTTCTAACAACTCCAAGCTCGAAATGCCCGGCATGGTCAAGTGTGCAAAGTGCGGCGAGTACGTGCTTGCTCACCATGTATGCAAGGCTTGCGGTTCTTACGACGGAAAAGAAGTCATCAAGCAGGACGCTTAAAAAGGAAAAAGCATTTATTTGCTAAAAAACCGCCTCGACCAATTTTTGGTCGAGGCGGTTTTTTAATACCGTTTGGGGATTTATAGCCTTGCGATCAGATCTCCGATAAAGTAAAGAAGGGGAAGCGTGCCGATCGACAAAAGTGAGGAAGAGCCCACCGCTTGCGCGGCGTATTCGGGGTTGATATCGTAAAGCTCGGCAAGCATGGTGATCGAGGCGGCGCTGGGAAGCGCGGAGATCACGGTGCAGAACAAAATAACGTTATAGCTGTCAGCCATTCCAAGGGTAGCCACCTTCGCGATCAAGGAGATCAGAACAGGAACGCCGATCAGCTTGATCAAATGGAATATATACAGCCGTGGGTTTGAAAACATCCCCTTAAAGCCCTGCTTTGCGACCAGGGCGCCTGTGATCAGCACTGAGATGGGCAGACACAGATTGCCGAGATAATTGGTGAAATCAACAGCGAATGTGGGGATCGTAACAACGGATTTTAAAAGATAGAGAGAAAGACCGATGGCGCAGGGGATCGTACCGGGGTTCAGCAATGCCTTTTTGGGAGTCAGCTTGATGTCCTCGCGCCCCTCGCTTAAAATGAAAATGCCCAATGTCCAGATGTAGATGTGGAAGCCGATGACAAAGAATGCGCCGATAAACGAGCC
The DNA here is from genome assembly GCA_017625065.1 of Clostridia bacterium. Taxonomy (GTDB): domain Bacteria; phylum Bacillota; class Clostridia; order Oscillospirales; family CAG-272; genus Firm-07. The sequence continues at coordinate 907 of JAGALS010000038.1, forward strand.
CTTTCCCGGGAAAATAGCCTCCAGAATGGGGAAACCGATGAAGCCGCAGTTGGTGAAGATGGTGCAAAAGCGGCTGATCTTGCGTTCAGCCTGATCCTTGTAGAGGGGGCCTGTCAGATAAGCAAATACCGCCATAATCGGATGGATCAAAAATCCGATCAGCATAAAGAAGAGCCCTTCCTTGAGCAGCTCTGTGCTGAATTCCTTGCTGATCAAGGCACCTACGATCATCATAGGCTGCCCGATCTTGATGATCAGCCCCGAAAGCCGCTTGGATGCCATATCGTCAATGATGTTGACCCGTCGGCAGATATATCCTGTTATCATCAGCAAAAACAGGATGCCAATGATGGAAAGCAAGTTCAAAAATGTTTCAAGATTCATAAATTTAGTCTTCCTTTTGGCTGAGCAGATCCAATTTTTCGCGCAAGCGCTTCATATCGGTCAGCATATCCTCTTTTTTGCGAGGATCGCGCAAAAGATATGCGGGATGATAAACAGCAGTCATAACGAAATCGCCCTTTTCAAACCATTCACCGTGCTCCTTGGTGATGCGAAAATCGGGCTTGATGAGCTTCGCTGCCGCGATACGTCCGAGACAAACGATGATCTTGGGGCGCAGCAAGCGCACCTGCTCGCGCAAATAGTCGATGCAGGCAGCCTCCTCCTCGGGTAAGGGATCGCGGTTCTTGGGCGGGCGGCATTTGAGGATGTTTGCGATGTAAACGTCTTCTCTTGGGATATCCACCGCCTCCAGAAATTTATTCAGTAATTGCCCGGCGCGCCCCACGAAAGGAACGCCGGAAAGATCCTCCTGCTCGCCGGGGGCTTCGCCGACAAAAAGCAGCCTTGCTGTGCGGCTACCGGTTCCGAAAACACAGTTAGTACGGGTGGCGGCAAGGGAACAGGCGGTGCAATTGGCGCATTTTTGCTCAAGTGTTTCCCAATCCATAACGGCCTCCAATTCAAATGATCAAATTATATATGAGATTATATCATATTTACTTGCGCCGTTCAAGAGGAAAAGTGAAAAAGTTGGTATTTTGCGTAAAACAAAGGCAGAAAATGTCTGACGGTCAAAAATTGCTGAACTCCTGTACTGCACCTGAAAGACAGATCGGCCGCCCGTGCTCGGGTAAAAAAGTACGCGCTTTTTCGGCATTTGCCATTTGTCCGTATTCCCGTATAAAGCAAAAAACAGTTTGCCGAGCTTTAGGATCGATATCCTCTGTCAGTATCAGCCACCAATGATCGCGCTCATCTAACCAAACCTCGCTTTCACCCGTGTATGAGAGCGCCAACCGTCGGCAAAGAGCAGTCAGGTTCTCCAGGCTTGAAAAGAAGCAGGAGGTGTGCTTTTTTCGTACCGTTTGCAGGTGTTTTACACTTTTTGAAGTGTTACCGGCTCGATGTGTGTCGCCTGACGGCGCTTCGTGGTCGTCTTCTGTGAGTAAAAGTCCCAGCTTCGTGACGAACAGCTCGCATCCGCCTTCCTTTGAAGGGTACATCTGTATGTAAACCTTGTCCTCGGTTGTATCAAATCCCGTCTCTTGTCCGACGTCGGTCAATATTTCTTTAAAAGCTTCTCTCGTCATCAAGTCGGCATAGTCGGCGTTTTCGCAGTTCAGGGCATAGTGCTCTGCATCCTCGGCACTTAGCATAATTTTGAGCTTGTTCGTGCTAATGCGTATCCATTCCATATTGACACCGCCTTTCGTTATATTACATTATAATCCCTTGCGGCAAATACGGCTACCCCTAAAAATTTGGTAATTTTCATTATGCCTTGCAGTTGGTTGACTTTGGTGCACGAATGTGATAAAATATCGGTAGAAATATAAAAAAAGGGGGGATCTTGTGCGTTATAATACCGACACCTGTACGGTGGAGCTTTCCGTGCGTGAGCTTTGTGCTATGGCGCACAAAAGCGGCAGCCTTGATGCCGCGGCTCCTCGCCGTCAAATAGAAGCGATGCGAAAGGGAGGCGAGTTACATCGCTCCTTGCAGGCCTCAGAGAAAAATTATCAAGCCGAGGTCTTCCTAAGGCACACAACGGTTTATCGTGGCATTTCTTATACCGTGGAAGGGCGCGCGGATGGCGTGATCGAGGAAAATGGCGAGGTGACCGTTGAGGAGATCAAGACCACGCGTGGAAGATCCTTTGCAATGGGCACCCGTGGGGATGCGTTTTCCCAGCTGCGCTGTTACGCACATTTTATCGCGGAAATACAGCATCTGAAAAAAATAAAGCTTCGTATGCGGCTTGTGAACAGCGACAGCGGAGAGATCCGCGATGCCTGCTCTGTGGCGACAGCGGAGGAGCTTTACGCGTTTTACTGCTCCTTGCTTGACCGCATTGAGCCCTTTGCAAGGGAAGAGGTCCGGCGCCGCGAGGAGCGAATTCCATCGGTTAAATATATCGGATTTCCGTACCCTCACAAGCGAGAAGGACAGACCGAGCTTGCCGAAGGGTGCTTTCGTGCCATTCGAAAGGGCAAGCGGCTGTTTGCTCAAGCTCCGACGGGGATCGGTAAAACGATGTCCACGCTCTATCCCACCGTCAAGGCGATGGGGGAGGGACTTTGTGACCGCATCTTTTATCTGACACCTAAAATATCCACCAGACGTGAGGCATTCGCCGCCGCGGCAAAACTGTTTGAAGCGGGTGCGCAATTACGCACGGTGATCCTACACGCCAAAGAGCAGATGTGTCTGCGTGCGGGCGGTTGTCGCGAGTGTGGCGTTTCAAAATGTAATGCTGCCGACTGTCCTTATGCCAAAGGATATTATGACCGCGTCAACGGGGCGCTCTTTGCCTTGCTTTCCGCAAAGCACGGCTTTACACGCGGACTGATCACAGAGGCGGCAAGGCAATACCGCGTGTGCCCTTACGAGCTTTCCCTGGATCTGTCCGAATTTTGTGAGATCATCATTTGCGATTACAACTACGCATTTGATCCGGGTGTTTATCTGCGCCGTTATTTTGATCCCACGGAGGGCGAGCGCGGCGAATACGTCTTTTTGGTGGATGAGGCACACAACTTACCCGACCGAGCCCGTGATATGTATTCTATGAAGCTTTCGGCAGAGCCGTTTGAGGCGCTGTATGCCCGTGTGGACCCGCAAGAGGATTCTGCGCTCGAGGAAGCGCTTGGCGGATTTTTGATCGCGATGCGCGGGCTTTCCCGTCTTTGCGCCGAAAATCGGCAAAAAAACGAGGACGGAACCGAAAGCGGCTATTACCTCAACCGTGAGCCGCTGTTGAATTTTAACGAGACTGTGCGTGCGGTGAAGGGCAAGCTGGATCAATTTCAGCGAAAAAATCCCGATCATTCTCTCTCGGAGCAATTAACGGTTCTGATCGGCGATCTGCGCCGCTTTATTGCTTTGACCGAGTATTATGACTCCCGTTTTTTGACTTATATCGAGTTGCTGCACGGCAAGGTATCGGTTCAGCTGTTTTGCCTGGATCCCGCAGGGCTTTTGGACAGTGCTATGAACCGTGCTCGTTCAACGGTGCTTTTTTCCGCGACTCTGGCACCGATCGATTATTTTGTCGACGTCCTTGGCGGTGGTAAGCACGCGGAGATGGTGGAGCTGCCTTCCCCTTACGATCCGTCCCGTCTTTGCGTGACGGTGGCATCGGGGGTCAGCACCCGTATGGAGGAGCGCCATAAATCTTATCGGAGGATTGCGACCTTGATCGCGGCTTCTGTCAGTGCCAAGGCGGGGAACTATCTTGTCTATTTCCCCTCGTATGATTATATGGAAAAGGTGCTGGAGCAATTTTTGGATAAGTATCCAAAGGTTCCTCACATCGTTCAGCAGCGCAATATGAAAGCGCAGGAGCGCGAAGCCTTTTTGAACTACTTCAAGGAAGATGAAGGGAAGCTCCGTGTCGGCTTTTGTGTGCTTGGCGGCAGCTTTTCCGAGGGCGTAGACCTGCCGGGCAGCCGTTTGATTGGCGCTGTTGTGGTCGGTGTCGGCATTCCGGGGCTTTCCAATGAGCGCAATATGCTGCGTGACTATTATGAAAACAAATGCGAGCGCGGATATGATTATGCCTATACCTATCCCGGTATGAATCGCGTTTTGCAGGCCGCAGGACGCGTGATCCGCGACGAGGAGGATCGCGGCGTGGTGGTTTTGATCGATGATCGCTATGCCGATGAGCCTTATCTGCACCTTTATCCGAAGCATTGGGAGGGGATCGTTGCAGCTTCAAATCCGTCGGCGCTTGCCCGTCGGCTGCAGCTTTTTTGGAGCGAAAATCAATAATTTAAAAATAAAATCAAAAATTTGCAATTTTGTGTTGCATTTCTTGCAAAAATATGGTATAATCACTGTCAGTTTGGGGTTTTTTTGCGATTTTGAACTCGCTTTGATGCGAAATCGCCGACAATATTTGCCCCGTAAGGAGTCTATATGAAGTATGCAAGTATGACGCCCACCCAATTGCAAGCAGAGCTTGCGGACCTGGCGGCAAAATATCAGGATTATTGTGCAAAGGGGCTTTCTCTTGACCTTTCCCGCGGCAAGCCCGCATCGGATCAGATCGATCTTTTGTCTGACTTTCTGACCTGCCTTTCCAAGGCAGAGGATTGCCGTTCTGCAAGCGGTGTTGATTACCGCAACTACGGTATTCTTGACGGTGTTCCGGAAGCCAAAAAGCTCTTTTCCGACCTGCTTGGGATCCCTGCCGAGTATATTATTGTCGGCGGTAACTCTTCGCTGAATTTGATGTACGATGCCGTGGCGCGCGCGATGCTTTACGGCGTTGTGGGAAGTGAGCGCCCCTGGTGCCGTGAGGAAAAGATCAAATTCGTTTGTCCTGCTCCCGGATATGACCGCCATTTCGGTATTTGCGAGTCGCTTGGTATCGAAATGATCCCTGTCCGTATGACCTCTACGGGCCCCGACATGGATGCCGTTGAAGCCCTTGTCAACAATGATCCCGCCGTAAAGGGCATCTGGTGCAATCCAAAGTATTCCAACCCCGACGGTGTGACCTATTCTGATGATACGGTCAGACGTCTGGCTGCTCTCACGCCTGCTGCTCCCGATTTTCGCATCTTCTGGGATAACGCCTATGCGATCCATGATATTTACAAAGAGGGAAGAGACGAGCTGCTTGACATTTTTGCCGAGTGCCGTAAGACCGGTCGCGAGGATATGGTCTACTATTTTGCCTCCACCTCGAAGATCACGTTCCCCGGCTCCGGTGTTGCGATCATTGCCGCATCTCCCGCAAATATTGCACAGATCAAGTCGGTGATGAGCGCACAGACCATCGGTCACGATAAGGTCAACCAGATGCGTCACGTCAAGTATTTCGGCAATGCCGAAAACGTACTTCATCATATGGATCGTCTGGCAGAGCTGATCCGCCCCAAGTTTGAGGCGGTCGAGGATATTTTGGCAGAGGATCTCGGTGATGCGGAGATCTCCCGCTGGACCGAGCCCCGCGGCGGATATTTCATCAGCTTTTACACGATGCCCGGCTGCGCCAAGCGCGCATTTGATCTTTGCCGCCAGGCGGGGGTCGTTTTGACCAACGTAGGAGCCACATATCCCTATCGCAACGATCCCGATGACAGCAATATCCGTCTGTCTCCCACTTACCCCCCGATCGAGGATCTGAAGACCGCTATGCGTGTATTCACACTCGCGGTGCGTATCGCCTCGGTTGAAAAGCTGCTGGCTGCAAATTAAATATGAGCATTGCAAAGGGCGATCCGCGTGATCGCCCTTTGCTTTAAGGAGAAAAATGATGAAGGAAAATACACAAAGTAAGACCAATCCGTTTGTGTATTCGGATAGCAACAAAAGATACCATACCTACGATTATTATTTGCGCCACACCTTTGGCGCCAAGTGCGCCAAGATCCCTTTGGATGGCGGCTTTACCTGTCCCAATCGGGACGGGCGTTGCGGCTATGGCGGTTGTATCTATTGCTCGTCAAACGGCAGCGGGGATTTTACGGCTTCTGCGGCGCTTTCGATCTTTGAGCAGTACCGCATCCAGCGCGAGCGGCTTGCCGCAAAATGGAAGGATTTTCGCTGTATTCCGTATTTTCAGGCACATACAAACACCTATGCCCCCGTATCGCGATTGAAGGAACTGTTTGAACAGGCACTGACCCTGCCGGATGCCGTGGGGCTGAACATCGCTACGAGAGCGGATTGCTTACCGGATGACGTGGTGGAGTATTTGGCAGATCTGTCGGAGCGCACCGTTCTGACGGTAGAGCTTGGATTACAGACCTGCCACGATAAAACCGCGGCGCTGATCAACCGCGGTCACACCTTCAAGGACTTCGTGGAAGGGTATCAGCGACTGCGAGACCATGCCCCGAAAATACGGCTGGGCGTTCATTTGATTTTAGGATTGATTGGTGAAAATGACGAAATGATGGTTGAAACTGCGCAAAGGGTCGCAGAGCTTCGGCCAAACGAGGTGAAATTGCATTCACTTTATGTTTTGGAAGGAACGAAAATGGCTGAAATATACCGTAACGGTGGGTATTTCGCGCTTGAACGGGATCAGTATGTCGATCTTGTAGTGCGCGTGCTAGAGCGGATGCCACCGGAGGTCGTGATCGGCAGATTGACGGGCGACGGGGTGGAAAATCAGCTTTTAGCGCCCCTGTGGAGCCAAAAAAAGCGTTGCGTTTTGAACGAAATAGACAAAAAGTTCTACAATGAAAACACTTGGCAAGGAAAAAAGTTTTAAATTCTTGGTGTTAACAAGTCTTGACGAATTGCCATTTATATGATAAAATACTAATGATTTGTGAGCGGGCCTAGCCTGCCCACGAGAGTAAAACAACCGAAAAAGGAGAAACAACATGAAAAGAGTAATCTCACTTCTTCTTGCAATCTTGATGGTCACCGGCCTGTTTGCCGCTTTTGGTGTATCCGCGGCAGCAGAGGGTGGTGCATCTGCCTCCGCGGCTTCTTCGAAGTACGTGGTGTATGAAGAGGACTTCGAAATGGGGGCCAATGCTTCGAAATGGTCCACGGATCAGGTCCTTGAGGCGTTGGGATGGTATATTCCCGATGCCAAGGCAGATCGAAACATCGCGGAGTATCTGATCGTTGACGACGGAAACGGCGGTCAGGCGCTTCGTATCTCCACCAATTCGAATGACATTCAGGGTGTGCCCGATAGATACATGAGCTTCGTGACCATGTTCAACGGTGACTTGATGTCGGTCGTGCGTAACGGTAACTTCACGATCTCTTACGATCTGACCTACCGTGCCGGCACGAAGAACACCAACGGCTACACCGCTATGATCTACAACTACAATGAAAAGGACAACGAGAACGCCAAGGAAGGCGAGGAGGGCCGTGAGGCTTACGGTATCGTTGCCATTCGTGCTTGCGGAACGGGTCTGAACAACATTTATTCTCCTCTTTCCGACGGTAACGGCTTCGTTGAGTGCGCTCCCAATGAGGGCGATATCTCTATGAGCAACCGTTATCAGCTCCCCGGCGAGTATCAGTCTCTTTATTCCCGCATTGCCGCGTCTCTTGGCGATACCGATTATGTGGAAGACGAGAACACCACGCTGCAGGGCAAAGATCTTCTGATCGAGAAGACCATCAAGGTCGTGATGAATTACGACTTTGAAAAGGGTATGAGCGTTCGTATCAATGACGTTCTGGTTTCGACCCCCAATACCGATATCTATGCCAACGCCGCAAACTACTCCGGCTTGTGGAGCACCTTTCTGGAGCGTAGCACCGGTGCAGCGCTTGGCTTGGTGACCACGCCTTACGTCGTTGCCGATATCGACAATATCAAAGTGCAGGCTGAGCAGATCGGCGGCGCTTTTAAGAACGAGATGCCCGAGCTGGTCATTTCCGAGGTGTGTGCCCGTCCCAGATTGAACTACGGCTGGGCAGACTTCCTTGAGATCTACAACCCCGGTGATTATCCCGTGGACCTTGCCGACTATGTTGTTATGACCTCCAACTATACCGAAACGACTGTTGACGATATGAAGAACGTCAATATGATGATGCATACTTTCTTCGATATTCGTTATCTGGAAGATCATTTCGGTACGGTTGCGGTCAGTAATGCGGCTTATGTTGCTGAAGCTGACTTAATTAAAATGTACGATTTCAAAAATCTTGACCCCGCAGGAAACACGCGCTTTAAATTTGTAAATGAAAAGACTTACAAAGTAAACGATAATGGCTCCTATACCGAAGATCCCAAGGGTCAGTTCCGCTACATCCAATATCTGGAGTGTTGGAACACCATTTACGATCCCAATTCCGAGAATGCGGCAAACTTCCATATGGATACCTACCTGCAGCCCGGACAGTGCGCGGTGATCATGGCGGCAAACAAGGGCTGGGGTAATACGTCGTATGCTTACGGTGTTAATGCCGGCACGCTTTCCGAAACCATCAACATCCACTCGATGAACTTCCGTAACCTTTACAGAAGAATGGGTCTTTCCAAGGATGTTAAGATCATTTTCTCCGACGTAAACCCCCTCACCGAGAACGTTCGTGGTCAGAATATCGGCGGTCGCCGTTACTATCTGGCGAAGGCATATGATGAGAACGGCAACAGAATCAATTACACCAGTAAATATATTTATGATAAAAATGTAAATCCCTACATCGTTTGCTATGCCGATTACAGTGCTCCTCTGGTTGAGGGTTACCTGGATGAAAATGCTGCGAACAATCCCGATCACGGTTATTTCGGCTTGGGCGGCGTTACTCACGGTAACAGATCCTGGGGCGTTTCCGGCTCTTATATCTACGGCGTTGATGCTTCTCGCGATCCCCGTTGCGGCACGATGTATTCCAACCGTAACTCGGTGACCAACGGCGCTACCGCGCACGTGGGATGCCTGTCCGGTGCTCAGGAAATTGTAATGAAGGATATGTACACCAAGGCAAAGGCTGACGGCGGCACTCTTGCGGATCTGACCATTACCGAGATCGCACCCAACACCAACAATCTGGCAGGGGAAGCAAAGAAGGCGTTCACCGCAATGGAGCTGACGAACACCTCCTCGAAGCGCGTTAACCTTTACGACTACTCCTTGGTCAGCTCTGAGGTGGATGACACCTGTACTCCCGGTATGGGCTTCAGCTACTTCACCAAGATCCAGGCAGGAAACCCTGTTGAGAAGACCTCCGGTAACGGTTCCTACTATTACTTCGCGCAGGACCATATCTCCAATCCCACGACTTGTGTTTTGGAGCCCGGTGAAACCGTGGTTATTTGGTTCCTGACTGAGGATACCTACTCCTCTTACTCTCGCGATGATACATTTGGCTTTGACTACTTCCGTCAATACTGGGCAAATCAAGGCAATACACAGCTTGCTGTTAAATCTGCCGATGGCGGTTATGCGACGAAGGTCGTTGCGGTTGACGCAAACGTCAGCAAGACCTTGAACGTTGGAAATACCGATCACCTCTTTGAGCTGACCACCAAGAAGTCTGTGGTTTACGGCGTTGCTCAAACGACCGAGGACCTGGAAGCAGGCAATATCTATTCCAGAGACGTTGAGTCGGTTGCGATCCTTGGTGCTGCGTTCATTTATTTCAAGCTGGAATACGGCCCTGCTGTGTCTCCCACCACGGGTGAGACGTGGTATGCCTTGATCTTCAAGCGTGATATACCCGTTAATACCTCTATGCGTTATGTTGCGGGCGGTGCCGGCAACAGCAAATGCGGCGCGTTGGGGAATTCTATCAGAAGTATTCGTTACTATCAGATTATGAAATATACGCAGATGTCTCAAACGCCTCTGCCTTTGGAGAAGTGGGCATACCGCTTCGATTCGACCAATGCACCGATGGAGCCTCGCCTGGGTACACTTGACGGCAAGGAAGTGCTTCCTTTGCTTGATCAGCTCTTTGTTAAAACGACCTCCGAAACGGGTGATGAAACTTATCACTATTTCGATGCGGTCCGCACCAATATTATGACTCTGCAAGGTGCAGCTGTAAACACTGCAGGCTCTAAGCCTAAGCTTCGCTTTGATAATGCGATTTCCAAGGACGTTTACTCTTCTTTGGTTTCTACGTACGGCAATGCTGTAGAGATCGGTACCTTGATCGTTAAGACCGATGCGCTTGGCGATGTCAAGACCTTTACAGAGGATTACCTGAGCAATGCCGGTATTTCTTATAAAAAGGAAAAGAGCAGCTTGCTTTACCGCGGTAGCGAGTATGCGATCCTCTCCTCTTCGATCGAGGTCGATAGTGTGGATGATTCTTACACCGCTATCGGTTATATGAAGATCACCTTGAGTGATGGCACGGTAAAAACGATCTATTCGTCCGAATCCATTTCGCGCAATGTGAAAGAGGTCGCAAGCGCAGCGCTTTACGACCTTTCCGAGCAAAGAGCAGGTATTTACCAGTACAACTCGATCAACAGCGAAGGAACCGTCGCCCAATATAGCCCCTATTCTGCTGATGTACAGCGGAAGCTGAGCGGCTACATCGGACTCTGATGAACGTCGATTCCGAGTTAATACAGAAAAGGAGTAAATGAAATATGAAAAAATTCCTTTCATTTTTGCTTGCGGTTTTGATGATCGTCAGTGTTATGGTTCCGATGTTGACACTTCTTGTCAGCGCAGAAGGTGATGCCGACGAAAACGAGACCCCTGAGATCGTCTCCGATTTTCCGGAGCTGGTCATTAGCGAATATCACGCCAACGCCGTCTATTACAGCAACGTTTATAACACGCTGATCGGCGGTAACGCAACCGAAGAGACCAAGTTTTTGGCCTCCACTATGTATCCTAAGGGATGCGGAGAGGTGCTGTATGCCCCTACATATGTTGCAGTAGGCGCTTCGGTTGGTGGATTGTATGTTAAAAATGTGGACTGGGTGACCGGTGAGATCACCTTCGATCCTGCAGGCGGCACTGCAGTTGAAGGCGTTCAGTATCATCGCCGTTATAATTTCACAGGCAATGATAACGAGATCGTTGAGTTTATCGAGGTCTATAACTCCGGCTCTGAGCCTATCAATCTTTACGACTATCAGATCGTAAGGGATAAGGACGCCTTCAAGCATGGCGATGTCCCGATGTACATCGACCTTTACGGTGGTCCTCTTGCCGCTGCCGCTCACGGTCAGTACTTCAAGAAGGCTGGTAATATCACAGCTTTTGATCCTAGCATTGCGTATTATACCAAGAGAAACGAATACACCTATGTGCCTGTAAATCCCAACGGTACGCCTGATCCCAACACAACCTATTACTACGAGGTTCCGGAAGGCGCGTTTGTTGATAACCCCTCTGAGGAAGAGGGCGCATGGCTGCAGCCCGGTCAGGTTGCCGTTCTTTGGAACTTTACCTACCGTGACTGGCAGTATAATATAACCGAAGAGATCTTCAAGGCTTATTTCTCCACCGCTTATGGCTTTGGACAGAATTGGGATGACATCCTTTTCCTTGGTATGGACGGTAACCATAGCGAAACCGATCGCTATATTCCCAAGAAGCAGACGATCACCGATAGTGAAATGAGCGAGGGTGGTTGTGTCCGCATCGGTATTGTGCACGATGATATCGCTGCCGAGAAACACGATGATACCATGTACGATACCGATTGGGTATCCTGGGTCTTGCATGCATACTATTTTGGCATCAATTATAACGGTTCCTTTGCTTTGCAGAACACGGTCATCGGTGTAACGAAGGTTACTGAAGGCGGTTATCTTGTATACGATCAGAAGCGTGATGAATACGTTCCCGTAAGTCAGGCCGCAGGCACTGCCGATAAGAAGGGCTGCGCCGTAGCAGGTGTTCAGTACTATAAGGCCAGCGCAGCTGTTGCGACTAACGGCACCAACTCGAGATCCGTTGCTTATCTGTACGGCCTTGATGCTTCCGCCAATATCAAAGAGGGAAGAGCTTACACCAATAACTCTGCCGGTGTTTCTCCCGGAGTTTTGGATAACATTCAAGAGGCTGTTTTCCCCAATTACAGCAGAAGCGTAGAGGAGCTGAGCAAGACTCCCAGACTTGTGATCACTGAGGTGGTGCCCGATAACGGCAAATCGGACGCGTATGAATACATTGAGGTCCTCAATGTTTCCGGCGCTCCCCTTAACGTTTTCGACTATACCTTTGTTGGACATCCCGACAATATCTCGCATTACAACGAGCAGTATTTCAGCAAGGTCAGCCCGATCATCCCCGGTGATTACGGTTCGATCTTGGCATCTACTGTTGTTACCAAATATCAGGAAGGCTATGCTGCCCTGGCTCCCACAAACGTTTCCTATCAAAACGGATGGCTGCAGCCCGGTGAAGCAGCTTTGCTGTGGATGTTTACGCCGAACTCCTATACCGAGCAAGCAACCTTTGACAAGTTCCGCTCTCATTACAAGATCGATGAATCTGTAAAGGTCTTTGCTATAGATGGTGACGGTACAAACGGCACAGGTCGTCCTCATCGTCAGGATCTGCAGGACACGGGACTTAGTATGTACGGTGTTATTTCCAACGATAAGCTGATGTGGTCGAATAACAAGTACACATCCGATCCCGTTCTTCAGGCGATTACTTATTCCTCCGGCTTGACCAGACAAACGACCCGCGGTGTCAATATCAGAGATTGCGAATCCTTTGTTCTGTGTGCTGCGTTGCATGTTGCTTTCGCAAACGCTACGATCGGCACCGATTATGGTTATCAATACGTTTGGGGCAATACGCATGGAACGACCAACAAGTGCGGCTCTTATTTGCGTATGTCCTACGCTTCCAGCTGCGGCGGTCAGGATTTCTCCGGTACCGGCTCTGTTGTGACCGATGCCTGGAAGGCTTCTCCCGGCAAGCTGATCGCAGAGCAAAAGACCGGTCTTGCTACGAATGCCAACAAGGATCGCTATATTGTCTATATGCAGGACTTCAACGGCTATGGCACTATTACGGGCTATGATGCAGTTGCTGCAAAGCTCGGCCTTTCCGGAATCAACGATGCACATAGCGCAAACGTTGAGGCGACCGAGAGCAAGGGCGTAAGCTTCCTTGAAATTCGCGACGGCAAGCTCTATGTCAACAATAAGGGCTCTGCTGACGACTATATGACACTTCTTTCCGATGATGTTCTGAGCTTGCTCGACGATCAAAGCTTCACCATTGAATATGCTATGACCTATAACGAGAAGTCGATGAACAATCAAAACGGATATAGCGGTATTCTTTATAGCTTCGATGCAAACAATATGACGTATGGCGCACCCATTGTACGCGTTTCCGGTTACGGTAACAACGCGATTTCGCTTGGTGATGGCCTGATCGATATTGACGGCGGAGAAGGTAGCGCCAATTCTATGGCGAATAAGGATCTTCCGAATGATGCTCCTCTGACTCTTTACGAGCGCCTGTACGGCGATATCGATTCTATTGACAGCTTCTTCGACGTTCCTTCTCTGGATAGCAGCTCGATGCTTGCAGGCAAGCCTTTGACCGTTCGCATTGACGTTGACAGAGAAAACGGTGTTACCGTTACAGTGAACGGTGTGGCTGTTTACTCGACCACGGATTTGGATCAGTGGAATCAGTTCCTTGAAACGAAGGGCACCGATCTGGTGCTTGCAACCTCTGCAAATATTTCGGCTTCTTACGATTACATCACCGTTTATACCGATGGCGATGCGATCCGTAGCGCGAACGAGGGATTGTATGGCAACGGCTTTATGATCACCGAGTTCCATAAGCCCACGGGCGAAGGCGCAGCGTTCAAGGCAATGGAGATCACAAACGTTTCCGACATTCCGATGAACCTGTATAACGCTATGATCGTAACCACCAGCGCACAGACCGGCAACGGTGTGCTGCAGACCTGGAACCATGCGATCAAGATGACCGCAGGTTGCCCTGTCAGCTCTTATGATCCTCTTTACAAGAGTCTCAAGCACATTTCCAATCCCAATAGCTGTATGGTTCAGCCCGGCGAATCTGTTGTGGTTTGGTTGATGTCCAACATCGGAAACTATGCTGATGAAAATGGCAATGTGACCATTAACACCAATGATTTCCGCAACTACTACAATGATCTTGGAAATACCAAGCTCACAGAGCTTGATGAAAAGGGTAATCCCATCGTCAAGGTCGTTATGGCGTACGATTCGTCCGCATCGGATAATCACTTGCAGTATGCTTTGGCGAAAAAGAACAACACTTACTATACGAATAGCAACCGTTCTTACTTCCCGGAGGTGTTCTCCACTATCGTTCCTCAGAGCGATGCAGAGTATTCCTTGGGTTACCTGTCGCAGAGCAAGTACGGCTTGATCGCTGCATTGAAATTTACGCATATGGGCGAGATCGTTGAAAAGGATAATGATGGCAACGTGACCAACGTGATCAATGCTTACGTTCATCAGTCTGTTTTGAATGGCTTGACCGATGCAGGTGTGAAAAACACCAGCGCGAGTGTAAGTGCTTCCAGCACGGGTGCTTCGATCTCCTTCAGAGCCGCCGTTAATACCGCATATTATAACCGTATGGTTGAGCTGTTTGGTGAGGACAATGTCAATTGTGGCATTTTGATCGCTCGCGCAGATTCCGCAATGGAAGCCTTCGCTATGCGTCCTTACTTGTTAGAGGCTGCTAGTGTTTCCTACATTGATGACAATGAGGGATTGCGTAGTGCTACTACCTCTGCACAGAGAACTGTGTACAGCAACGCCCATGCTGTTGATGCAGGCTATTATGCCGTTACGTATTCTGCTGTAGCATATTGGTCCGTTGAAACACAGGCCTTTGGCACGATCACCAAGTATGCTGAAAATGCTTATCATCAGAGCGCAAAGCAGGTTGCTGCCGCTGCTATGATGCAGTATGTTGACACCGCTACGGCTAAGGCAGAAATGGCTGCTAACCCCGGTGTGAAGTACTATGAGATCAGTGCCGGCAAGTGGAGCTTGTATACGCGCGAGCAGATCGCACGTCTTGATGTGCTTTGCAAATAAGTTGATCCTCACGCGTTATGAACTCTTTTCATAGCGCAAAACACAAAACATCCCGTTGGGGCATAGCCCCGGCGGGATGTTTTTTTGCGCAAATTTTTGCCACTTTTACCCCTTTTTCTGTTTTGGAAACAAAATTTAAAATTTTTTTGCATTTTTCGAGAAAAAATTTTTTCTTTTTCCGTTTTAGCTATTGCCAAATGACGAAAAATACAGTATAATATGATTAAGTGGTAAAGAATGTTAAGAAATGTTATGAAATGGAATGGCGTTTCAACCTATGAAGGGAGGGAAACAAAGATGCTGTCCGGCGAATTTCATCATTCAATAGACGCTAAAAATCGAGTTTCCGTTCCCGCCAAGCTTCGTGAAGAGCTTGGAAGTGAATTTATGGTCGTGCGTAGCTTACGCGGCGACTGCTTGCGGTTTTTTTCGATCCCTGCGTGGAAAGAATATATAGAGCCTCTCAAAAAGCTGCCCCGTGCCGTGTCTGAAAAGACCTTCTGGTTTTTGTATCACGATGCCGCACAGGTCTCTCCCGATTCCTTGGGACGTGTGCTGCTGACCAAGGGACTGCTTGACTTTGCAAAGATCGAACCCGACGAAGCGGGGAACCGTAACGTCGTGATCGTCGGATGCGGCGATTTTGGCGAGATCTGGTCCGAGGCACTTTATAATAAGCACGTCGACGAAATGGATATCGAAGAGATTCGTCGCTCGCTTGAAGAAAGCGGACTTTGATATGTCACAGAATTTTTCGCACCGTTCGGTGCTGCTTGAGGAATGTATTCAATCTCTTGCGATCCGTCCCGATGGCATCTATGTCGATGGAACTGCCGGTGGCGGCGGACATTCGTTTGCGATTGCAAGCGCCTTGACAACGGGGTCGCTGATCGCGATCGATCGCGACGAAGCCGCGATCCTGGCGGCAAGCGAGCGTCTTGCTCCCCTTGGCGAGCGAGCTCGCGTGGTTCGCAGTAACTTTTCAGATGTCACTTCGGTGCTTGATACACTCCATATCGACCAAATAGACGGGCTTTTGCTCGATCTTGGTGTATCCTCTCACCAATTTGATGAAGCAGATCGCGGATTCTCTTACCGCAACGATGCTCCTTTGGATATGAGGATGGACAGACGGCAAGCAAAAAGCGCTTACGATGTCATCAACACCTATAGCGAAGAGGAGCTGCGCCGTATTCTTTACGAATACGGAGAAGAAAAATTTGCACCGCGTATCGCTGCTCGTATCGTAAAGGAGCGAGAGCTCGCACCCATTCAAACCACAAATCAGTTATCAGAGCTGATCAAAAGCGCAATTCCCGTAGCAGCTCGCGATGGCGGACATCCCGCCAAGCGTTCTTTTCAGGCAATCCGCATCGAAGTAAACGGTGAGCTGGATGTGATTGAGCCTACCATCGAGCAGGCGATCGCACGTATGAAAAAGGGCGGCAGACTTGCGATCATTACCTTCCACTCGTTGGAGGATCGCATTGTGAAGCAAGCCTATCAAAAGCTGGCTTTAGGATGCACTTGCCCCAAAAGCTTTCCGGTTTGCGTTTGCGGCAACAAGCCTAAGATCCGTATTTTGACCAAAAAACCGATTCTGCCAAGCGAGAATGAGCTTGCAGAAAATCCCCGCTCTCACAGCGCTAAATTGAGGGTGGCTGAAAAATTGTAAGAAAAAAGGAGGCGCAGAGAATGGATCGCGCACAAGCATACGAAAAAATCTATTTCAATGACAATTATAAGGAACAGTTCGAAGCATTGCGCAACCGTTACCATACCCGCACGCAAGAAGCTTTGCAGGGTAGAAAGGTAGACCATGCCCCTGTGCCGAACGCCACGACTATTGTATATCTGAACGACAATGGCGACGGTGATGTTTACGTTACTACGGGCGATTTTGTTGAATATTTCAATCGCCGCTTTGGCGGCTCTGACCGCATCGGCGCAATGCGTAGATCCCTTTCCGGCGCTGTTCGCAAAGCAGAGCTGTGCCGCGAGAGCAAAAAGGATCGCCGCGCTTCTGCATCCGAGACCCATCGCGAAAGAAGAAGCTTTCAGCCCCTGCGCTCCGTCAGATCCGGATTTTCCTTCCTGCATGCCGTGCTTGCTATGGTGCTGATCCTTTCTATCGGTATTCTTGGCGGAACCTCTCTTCTGCTTGAGCGTGCTGAGGCTGAGGTTATGGCGCTTGAGGAGGAGGTCGCGATCCTGGAGGCGACCCACGGAACCTTGATGGTCGATCAGTACAACGCCACCGCGATTGAGGATCAAGCATCTTATCCCGATATGTCGGGCGGTGACAGTGTTGAGATCTATCCTGCTGTAAAGGGTGGCGGCGTGGAAATGGCTTCTTTGCTGAACGCGCTTGCTTCACTTGGCAAATAAGGTCTAAATCCTGAAGAACACGAATAAAATATGGATGCGACGAACGTCGCTGTCCAACGGCGGAACTTGCCACTGGGGCAAGCTCCGCCTTTTCTTTTTTCAAAACGGAGGATCAGATATGCCAAAACCGCTTGTCAGTCGCAGAACGCTGAAGCGCTCGTCTGTGATCGCGCTTGGACTTGTTCTAATCTTTCTTTTTCTGGCGCTTCGCATTTTTGCGATCCAGGTGTTTGACTTTGCGCGCTATCAGAAAAAGGTGATCGACCAATTGACGACCGAATCACCCGTTCGCGCCAAAAGAGGAGAGATCTTGGATGCCGCGGGGCGCGTGCTTGCCACGAATCAAACGGTGTATCGCGTTTCGGTTTTTCCGAACGTGATCGCGCGCGCTGACGATAGCGAGAAAACCGCCGCCTTGATCGCCGAAGGGCTTTCCTCTATTGTGCAAGGGCTGAAAAAGGAGACGGTGCTTGATCATATTTCCCACACAGCGGAGCTGGAACGCACTGTCGTGCGAGAGACCAATACCGAAACGGCGAATGCGATCCTTGGCTTTATCGGAGAGCACGATCTGCACGAAATGCTGACGGTAGAGGCAGTTACCACCCGTTATTATCCTTATGGTAGCCTCGCCTCACATTTACTTGGTTTTACGGGCAGCGACGGGCAGGGGCTATACGGACTCGAGCTGCAATACGACAGCGCTCTTTCGGGGGAAAACGGCTCTTATATCACAGCTCGCGACTCTACGGGAAACGCACTGCCCACCCCCTATGAGGCATATGTTCCCGCGAGCGACGGATATACCTTACATACCACCATAGATGCATATGTTCAATCGGTCTTAGAGGAGCAGCTGGAGCGTGCTATGATCGAATCAAAGGCGGCTAACCGCGTGTGTGGCATCGTGATGGACGTGAATACGGGGGCGATCCTTGCTATGGCGACGGGACCTTCCTTTGACCTCAACGCACCCTTTGAACTAAACAACGCCTGTGCCGCGGAGCTTGCGGCGCTTGGATACACAGAAGGCAGCGATGCATATAAAGCGGCAAAGAGCGAGCTCTTGCTGGAGACCTGGTCCAATAAAGCGGTGACCGAGATCTATATGCCGGGCTCTACCTTTAAGACCTTGACCTGCTCTATGGTGTTGGAGGAAAAGGCGGTCACCAATTTGAACGAGGGCTTTTTCTGCAGCGGATGTATGGCTGTGGCAGACCGCCTCATCCATTGCCATAAGGTGGGCGGACACGGAAGTCTGACTTTTACAGAAGGGCTGCAAAACTCCTGTAATCCGGTTATGATGACGATTGCGGCTCGCCTTGGGTGTGAGTGCTTTTATGACTATGTGCGTAAATTTGGTTTGCTTGAAAAAACCGGGATCGACCTGCCGGGCGAGGGGAATTCGATCTTTCACGCCGCATCCAATTTTACGGCGCTTGATCTTGCAACAGCATCCTTCGGACAGAATTTCAAGGTGTCGATCCTGCAAATGATCACGGCGGTCAGCGCCGTTGCAAACGGCGGAGAGCTGCTGACACCATACGTGGTAGAGCGTATGAGCGACGCGGATGGAAATGTCGTTTATTCGCACGAAAAAAGTGTGAGAAGGAGAGTCATCAGCAAGGAGACAGCAAAGACCATATCCGAGATCCTTGCCGGGGGCGTTGCGGGGGATGGCGGCGCGAAAAATGCTTACGTAGCAGGGTATCGTGTTGCCGCAAAAACAGGCACGTCCGAAAAGATCGGCGACGATCGCAGTGCCCGCATCGGCTCCTGCGTGGCGTATGCTCCCGCAGATAACCCCGAGGTTGCCGTCATCATCGTGGTCGATGAGCCGACTGACGGCAGTCGCTACGGCAGTGTGGTGGCGGCGCCGTTTGTGGCGGGTGTGATCAAGAACATTTTACCTTATATGGGCGTTGAGACTGTCTATACCGAGGAGGAAGAAAAAAATTTGACCTTGACCGTGCCGAATTGTATCGGTTGGAGCCGCGAGGAAGCGGCTGCTATTCTGGGACAATCGGGCTTTCAGTATTCTTTTGTGGGAGATGGGGATATCGTAACTGCCCAAACCCCCGAGGCTTTCAGCAATGTGGAAAGAGTGGGGGCTACGGTGGTGCTGACGATGGGCGAAGGGCGTGCGGGTAGTGTGATTTTGCCGGAGCTTGTCGGTATGACCGCCTCAATGGCAAACCGAGTCTTGATCGATCTTGGATTGAACGTTGCCATTGAAGGTGCCGCCGATTCGCTCAAGGCCAATAAGACCGTCATTGGGCAATCAATTCCTTCGGGGAGCGAGGTTGCAAAGGGAACGGTCATCACGTTACACTTCTCGTATGACGAAATGATCGAATAGGAGGTGGCTATGCAGTTAAGGGAGCTTCTTGAACAGGCAGGTTACGCAGTTCCTGCTCATTTAAGAGATCGCGAGATCACGGGCATTTCGTCGGATTCTCGTACGGTGAAAGGGGGAAATCTTTTTGTTGCGATACAGGGACTTTCTCACGACGGCGGTCGTTTTGTCGGGCAAGCGCTTGAACGCGGCGCTGCTTTTGTGATCTGTGAGCGATGCCTTGAAGGGGTAGAAGCGCTTGTAGTGGAAAATGCCCGTGCCGCGCTTGCGCGGTTGTTTGACGCCTGGTACGGGCACCCCGCCAAGGAGCTTTCGCTGATCGGGATTACGGGTACCAACGGTAAGACCTCCACGGCGGCAATGCTGTATGCGATATTGCGGCAATGCGGTTTTCCCTGTGGACTTATCGGCACGGTGGAATGTCGCTTGAATGATCGGATATTGATCGCTCCAAACGACGATCGGCTTGCCAATATGACCACCCCCGATCCCGCACAGCTCTATGCGCTTCTGGCGCAGATGCGGGACGGCGGGGCAAAATACGTTTTGATGGAGGTCACCTCTCACGCGCTGGCCTTTTCCAAAGTAGCGCCCTTGCACTTTGCGCGAGCAGTGTTTACTAATCTCACCCCCGATCATCTGGATCTTCACGGCGATATGGAGAGCTATTTTGCCGAAAAGCGCAAATTATTTGATGCTTGCGACGAAGCGGTGATCTCTTGCTCAACGCCGTACGGCGAACGCCTTGCGAATGGATTGGATATACCCTTGTGGCGCATCGATGGGCAAATCTTACAAGATCCCGTCCAAAATGGGAAGGATGGCGTGGCGTTCACACTTTCTCTTTTGGGAAAGACACCGCTTCGTATCGATCTGCCCGTCCCGGGGAGCTTTTCAATCGAAAACGGTGCGCTGGCGGCGATGACAGCATTGAGCCTTGGCGTAAAGCCCGGGGTGATCCAATCGGCGCTTGCGGACTTTTCGGGGGTGAAGGGAAGGATGGAGCGCGTTGGCATAAATCCTTTTGGTATTTCGGTTTTTTTAGATTACGCGCACACGCCTGATGCGTTGGAAAAGCTATTGCGTACGGTGCGAGGCTTTTGCACTGAAAACGAGCGCATCATCCTGATGTTTGGCTGTGGTGGCGATCGGGATCGAAGTAAGCGCGCCGAGATGGGAAGGATCGCTTCGCGGCTTGCCGATCTTGTGATCCTGACCTCGGATAACTGCCGCACCGAATCACCCGAACGAATTTTGTGTGATATTTTGAAAGGGATCGACAAAGAAAAGCCCTTTCGGGTATTGCCCGACCGCCAAAAAGCGATTGAATTTGCAATCGGAAATGCTAAACGCGGTGACGTGATCTTGCTTGTGGGCAAGGGGCACGAGGAATATGAGATCCGCGGCAGAGAGCGGCTTGTGTTTTGTGAGCGAGAGATCGTTGTATCTTGTATGGCGAAGCGAGCGGAGTGCGAAGCAGATGCGAATTAAACTTTGCGAAATACTGCGCGATCCCGTACTGCTTGCCGAGGCGTTGCAAGCAAAGCTGTTGGATACAAGCTATACCATAGGTGAGAAGGCACGCATCCAAGGGATCGCGACCGATTCGCGCGAGGTGGAGGAAGGCGATCTTTTTGTTGCCCTGCGCGGAGAGCGCGAGGACGGAGTCGCCTATGTTTTCGATGCGCTTTCAAGAGGCGCTGTCGGTATTTTAAGCACCTCTGATGTATCGAGCATCGGCGAGAACGCTTTGTATTTTACGGCGGATGACCCCGTTGCGGCGCTGATGCGCGCCGCGGCTTGGCGGCGTCGGCAAAGCGATGCCTTTGTGATCGCCGTCGGGGGCAGCACGGGTAAGACCACCACAAAGGAAGCGCTGTCGATCCTTTTAAACGAAGCGGGCAGTGTAGCACGGACAGAGGGGAATTACAATAGCACGATCGGGCTGCCGCTCTCGATTTTATCCTTTGAGGAAGGCTACCGTTATTGGGTAACGGAGATTGGCATCAATCACATCGGCGAAATGGAAGGAATGACGCGATCGGTATGTCCCGATCTTGCGATCCTGACCAACGTGGGAACGGCACATATCGGGCATTTCGGTGATTTTTCGACCTTGCTTTACGAAAAAGCTAAGATTGCATCAAATCTTTCAAGCACAGGACTGCTGCTTGCTCCTGCCGAGCTGCCGATCAGCGCGTTTCCTTGCGCGCACGGTCGCATCAGACGTGTCGGAAATAGCAAAAACGCGGATTTTTATATGGAAAATGTTGTTATGAGCGAAAAGGGGATCAAGGGGGATTTGATCTGTCCCGATCGGGTCATAACTAATCTTAATTGGTCTGTGCCGGGTGTGGTGGGGCTATCGACACTGACCACGGTTTCTGCGGCGGCGGTGCTTTGTGGCTGCGGTGATGAAATGATACGAAACGGACTGGGAAAGGCGTCGTTGCAAACGCCGCGGCTTCGCACCTTTTTACTTGGAGATCAACTGATCATAGACGATACCTACAACGCTTCGCCCGAATCGGTCGCGGGCGCGCTCGAGGTGCTTTCTTATCGTGCCAAAGACCGACCGAGGGTGGCTGTGCTTGGCGATATGCTGGAGCTTGGAGAGCACAGTGAGATGCTGCATCAAGCGGTGGGGGAAGCTGTGGCGAAAGTGGGTGTTTCGATGCTGTTTACTTACGGCGATCAGACATTACACGTTGCCAAGGGAGCCAAAGCTTGCGGCATACACGCGGATATGATATTTTCCTTTGGAAGAGGGGAAGAAAGCGAACTTGCACAGGCGATATGCCGCCACGCGCCGCGCTCTGCCGCGATCCTTTTCAAGGCATCCGGTAAAATGAGACTTGGAAAAATAGTTGAAATGATAGGGGAAAATGATGGGAGGTAGATCGTCTTGAACGTTGAGAGCTTATATACCGCTTTGGCACTGTTTGCAATGACCTTCTTGCTGACAGTTGTTTTTTCGCATTTTCTCATTCCCATATTGCGTCGCCATCGGGCGGGGCAGCCCATTCTGGAGATTGGTCCCTCCTGGCATCTTTCCAAGGCGGGCACACCAACGCTTGGCGGACTTGCCTTTATCGTCGGGATCGGCGGGGCACTATTACTGTACGCGATATATCTGTTGTTGACCAAGGAGAGCAATTCGTTGCGTGCCTTGTCACTGATCTTTATTTACGGTGTGCTTTGCGGTGCGATCGGCTTTTTTGACGATTACCGCAAGCTCGTAAAAAAAGAAAATCAGGGGCTCAGCGCGCCGCAAAAATACTTGCTTTTGCTGCTTGCATCGGCACTGTTTTTGTTCGCATCGCGTGTCGCTTTGCAGACCGACACCTCGATCGCGTTGCCGTTTGCCGATCGCTCCTTGGAGCTTGGCGTTTTTTATTATCCGCTTGCCTTGCTTTACCTTACGGGGCTTGTGAATGCGCTTAATCTTACCGACGGTGTAGATGGGTTGCTGTCCTCGACCGTTGCCGTTGTAGCTGCTTTTTTCCTGCTTTGGGGGTATAGTGAGGGCGAAGAAACAGCAGTCATCGTCGGCGCATTGCTGCTTGGTGCGACACTTGGCTTTCTTTGCTTCAATGCACACCCCGCAAAGGTCTTTATGGGCGATACGGGGTCGCTGTTTTTCGGCGGTGTGGTCTCAGCCGTTGGGATCGTGACCGAGCATCCCGTGCTTGTATTGCTTTCCTGCGGTGTTTTCGTGATTGAGGCGGGATCTGTGATCTTGCAAGTGATCTTTTTCAAGCTCTCGCACGGAAAGCGCCTGTTCCGCATGGCGCCCTTGCATCATCATTTTGAAAAATGCGGATGGAGCGAATGGCGCGTGGTCGCGGTATTCTCTGCAGTCGGCGCACTCTTTTCTGCCGTGGCATTTTTGGGGAGGTGAAGTGAGTGGAAGGATCCGTTGGCTTTCGTCAGCTTTTTTTCTCGGTTCGAGGAAAGGATAAAAATGAGCAGAAGGGAACACCCGATACGGTTTTTCTGTTGCTTGTGCTGCTGATGCTCGCTTGCGGTACTGTGATGTCTTACAGCGCAAGCTCTGTTTACGGAGAGCAGTTTTATAACGACAGCACCTATTTTTTGAAGCGCTACGTCATTTTCGCGGTGCTTTCAATTTGCTTGAGCGCGCCCTTTGTGCTGTTCGCAAAGCCGGCGTTCTTTCGTGCCTTTGCCGTTTTTTTGTACAGCGCATCGCTGTTTTTGCTGATCCTTGTATTGCTGATCGGTACGGTGGGGGGCGGCGCGCAGCGCTGGCTTGTGCTAGGGCCCATCACTTTGCAGCCATCCGAGGTTGCAAAGCTCGGGCTTGTGCTGATGCTCGCGCTTGTTATGAGCAAATACGAGGACAAGATCACCTCGCCGAAAAAACGGGGCGGCAGCATCCGCTATGGCGTGCTTTTGCCGGGTGCCCTGATCGGTGCTGTTTGTCTGCTGGTCGCCGCCGAAAAGCATATTTCGGGGCTTTTGATCATCGGTATGCTTGGCGTTGGCGTGATGTTCCTTGGTGGCACGCGCTTGCGCTATCTTGCCTTTATGGCGATCGCGGTGGCGGCGGCGGGAACGCTTTTGGTGCTTGTTTCTTCCTATGCTCAAGTGCGTGTGGATACGTGGCTACATATCGAGCAGGTCGATCCCCTGGGCTCGGCGTGGCAGACCCTACAGGGGCTTTATGCCATTGGTTCGGGAGGGCTGTTCGGTTTGGGACTTGGAAAGGGACGGCAAAAGCACGGATATGTGTCACAGCCGCAAAATGACTTTATCTTTACTGTGATCTGCGAGGAGCTTGGCTTCTTCGGTGCGCTTTTGATCCTGATCTTGTTCGTGCTTCTTGTCTTGCGCGGCTTTCGCATCGCTTCGCACGCACCCGATCGCTTCAGCGCGCTTGTGGTTTACGGGATCTCCTTAAAGCTTGCCCTGCAAACCATACTTAACGTGGCAGTGGTGACCAATTCTATGCCGAACACGGGGGTATCGCTCCCGTTTTTCAGCTCGGGCGGCACCTTTCTTGCTATGCAGATTTTTGAAATGGGGATCGTGCTGGCGATATCTCGTTACAGCACGCAAAAACGTTGATATGAGAATGATCGTGACTTGTGGCGGTACGGGCGGACACATCACACCTGCCCTGGCGATTGCCGATACGGTGAAAATGAATGACCCGCACGCCGAGATCCTGTTTGTCGGCAGTGAGCGCGGTATGGAGAACACCTTGGTGAGGGAAGGGGGCTATGAGATGCAAACACTTCGGGTAGAGGGCATTTCGCGCAGCCTTTCACCCAAAAATTTTCGCGCTTTGTATTTTGCTGTGAGTGCCGTAGGGGAAGCGAAGCGGCTGATCCGCGCGTTTTTGCCCGACATCGTGATCGGTACGGGCGGATATGCCTGCTATCCCACCTTACGCGCGGCGGCGATGCTTAAAGTGCCTTGTGCCGTTCACGAATCCAATGCCGTTCCGGGGCTTGCCGTGAAGCGCCTTGCCGCCAAGGTGGATCGGGTGTGGCTGAATTTCGATGCCGCCAAAAAGGAGCTGCCGAGGGCGGCAAAGACCTTAACGGTCGGCAATCCGTTGCCGATCGGTTACAGACAGGGCGGGGGAGCGCTGCGCCTGCCCGAAGGGTGCAACCGTATGGTGCTTTCATTTGGCGGCAGCCTTGGCGCAAGAGAGCTGAACCGTGCGGTGCTTGATCTGATGGAGCGCGAGCGTGCTCTCGCGAACGTCTATCATTGCCACGCCACGGGAAAGCGCGAGTACGATCGCTTTTGTGTCGAATTTAAGGCGCGAGGGCTCACGGAATGCCGGAATCTTGAGGTACTGCCCTTTATCAATGATATGCCGCGCCGTATGGCGGCGGCGGACGTGGTGATCTGCCGTGCGGGGGCGATGAGCATCAGTGAGATCGCCGCGGCAAAATGCGCCGCGGTGCTGATCCCCTCACCAAACGTGACGGGTGATCATCAGTATAAAAACGCAAAGGTCCTTGCCGATGCGGGAGCCGCTTGTCTTGTCAGTGAGGATCGTTTAAAGGACGGGGAACTTTGCGAAACGGTGCTATCGCTTCTTGACTCCAAAGAAAAGCGAAGAGCGCTTTCAAGCGCAGTTAGTGCCTTTGCCCACCCCCACGCAAATCGCTTGATATATGAGGATATCAAAAAGCTGATCAAACAATAAGAAAAGGTCGCGCATTGCCGAATTTAAAGGAAAAATATCAGTTTTTCCCGACGGCGGTCGCGACCTGTCTTTTCTTTTTTGAAAAATATTTATAAAACATCTTGAAAAAGAGTGAAAAGTATATTAAAATATAATAGATTAGTGTCCATACTTATGCGGCGCTTGCCGCACGTGTAAAAAAACGGAGGAATTACATTATGACCTTTGAACCCGATAATAGTTTTGAAAGTGGCGTCGTCATTCGTGTCATTGGCGTAGGTGGCGGCGGCAATAATGCTGTCAACCGTATGATCGCGGCTAACATTCGCGGCGTTGAATTTGTGGCGGTGAATACCGACCGTCAGGCATTGCGTAAGTCTGATGCTCCCACACAAATGGTGATCGGTGAAAAGATCACCCGTGGCTTTGGCGCAGGTGCAAACCCCGAGATCGGCGCGCGCTCTGCCGAGGAATCGATCGATGAGCTGAAAAAAGCGCTCAGCGGTGCTGATATGGTATTCGTCACAGCAGGTATGGGCGGCGGCACCGGTACGGGTGCGGCTCCTATCGTGGCACGTCTCGCGCACGAAATGGGCATTCTGACCATCGGTATCGTGACCAAGCCCTTCTCTTTTGAGGGCAAGCGCCGTATGGAGCAGGCAGAGCGCGGCATCAAGGAGCTTCGTCAGTACGTTGACTCTCTTGTGATCATCCCCAACGAAAAGCTCAAGGAGGTTTCGGATACCCGTATCACCTTGGGTAACGCCTTTGAGATCGCCGACGACGTTCTGCGCCGCGGCGTGCAGAGCATTTCCGAGCTGATAAACGCGCCCGGATTCATTAACCTTGATTTTGCTGATGTTACATCTGTTATGAAGAACGCGGGCTATGCCCATATGGGTGTTGGCGGCGCTACAGGTGCCGACAAGGCAGAGCTTGCCGCAAAGGCGGCGATCTCCAGCCCGTTGCTTGAGACCTCGATCCACGGTGCGCGCGGTATCCTGATCAGTATCACCGCTTCTCACGACGTGGGACTTGAGGACGTGGATCTTGCCTCCACAATGATCTCCAAGCACGCGCATCCCGATGCAAACGTCATTTGGGGACTTGCATTTGACGATTCTCTTGACGATGAAATGCGCGTGACCATCATCGCAACGGGCTTTGAAAACAAAGACGATCCCGAACCCGCTGCAGCCCCTGTCAAGGAGGTCGAGATCGATCAGATCGTTTTGGCTGACCCCGATCCTGCCCCCGTGGTAGAGGAGGCAGCTCCCGTTCTTGAGGCCGCACCCGTAGAGGAAGCTCCTGTTGCAGAGCCCGTGGCAGAGCCTGCACCTGTTGCGCACGCTCCCAAATACGACACCGCGGGCGAGGATTCTTCGATCTCCGAGGATGACTTCGACACGATCATGAGTATCTTCAAAAACCGCGCCCGCAGAGACGGTAACCGTTAAAATCCCGCGATACTTCGCTTCCACCTCCAATGCTCGGCTCGGAGTAGGTCACTACACCGTCGCCTGCGCGTTTCGGTGCGTACTTGTCTCACGCGATTTTAATCGGTTACCTCGGTACTGCTAAATCGCGCGATACTTCGCTTTCACCTCTAATGCTCGGCTCGGAGTAGGTTACTACACCGTCGCCTGCGCGTTTCGGTGCGTACTTGTCTCACGCGATTTTAATCGGTTACCTCGGTACTGCTAAATCCCGCGATACTTCGCTTCCACCTCCAATGCTCGGCTCGGAGTAGGTTACTACACCGTCGCCTGCGCGTTAAAGAAAATAAAATTGCCGCAAATGCATTTCGCATTTGCGGCAATTTTTTGTTTGTGATTATTTCAACTGATCCTGCAGCAGGGAAGCGGCGCTTGCAAGCGCTTCGTCAACCTTAGCGGCGTCCTTGCCGCCTGCCATAGCATTGTCGGGACGTCCACCGCCCTTACCGCCTGTGATAGCGGCAACAGCGCCCACCAGCTTGCCGGCGTGTGCGCCTGCGGCAACGGCATCCTTACCGGCAATGGCAAGGAATTTCACGTCTGCGCCGTTTACAGCGGCGATCACGGCAACGGTATCGGGGCAGCTTGCCTTAATATCGTCTGCAAGGCTGCGCGCCACGTCAAGCTGCATACCGTCAAAGCGTACGGCGGCAAGCTTCACGTTGCCGATCGCAACAGCTTCCTTCAAAAGCTCGTCCTTCTTAGAGCCTGCAAGCTTTGCGTTCAAGGCATCCAGCTCACGGTGCATAGCCTTCAGCTCGTCCTGAAGCTGAGCGGCACGCTTGGCGACGTCAGCGACATTCTGTGCCTTCAGGGCATCAGCGGTATTGGAAAGTAGCTGCTCCTTGCTATCCAGCAGATGAAGCACACCAAAGCCGGTGCAAGCCTCGACACGGCGTACGCCTGCGGCAACGGAGGTCTCGGAAACGATTTTGAAAAGTCCAATGCGAGCGGTGTTATCCATATGCGTACCGCCGCAAAGCTCAGTGGAGAAGTTGCCCATACGGACAACGCGGACAGTCTTGCCGTATTTTTCGCCGAACAGTGCCATTGCGCCAAGCTTCTTGGCTTCATCCAGGGGCATTTCGGTCATTGTGATCGGCAGACCGGAGAAGATGTGCGCGTTGACAAGCGTTTCGACCTTGGCGATTTCCTCGGCAGTCATTGCGGCAAAGTGCGTAAAGTCAAAGCGACACTTTTCGCTGTCCACAAGCGAGCCTGCCTGCTCGACGTGCGTGCCAAGCACGGCGCGAAGTGCTGCCTGCAACAGATGCGCGACCGAGTGGTTGCGCGCGATCGCCTCACGGTAAGCACCGTCGATGCGAGCGCAGACCTTATCGCCGACCTTCAGACTGCCCGACACCATCGTGCAAAGGTGCAGATAGATGCCGTCGGTCTTTTTGGTGTCGCGTACGTTCATCAAAAGAGCAGGGGAGGAGAGCGTACCGCGGTCACCGACCTGGCCGCCGCCCTCGCCGTAAAATACGGTCTTGTTCAGGATCACGGTGCAATCGCCCTCGGTGATCTCGTTCACGGCACGTGCGCCGTCCTCGTCCTCAACGATGATGGCAAGCACCTCGGCGTCATCGGTGCGGAAGCTGTCATAGCCGCGGAAAATAGTCTGCGGCAGATCGCCAAGCAAGGACTTGGTGGCGTTATCCCAGCCGCTGACATTGCCACGTGCGGCACGTGCGCGCTCGCGCTGGTCCTTCATCAGCTTCTTAAAGGTCTCCTCATCGATATCCAGATGATTTTCGGCAAGAATCTCCTTGGTCAGATCAAGCGGGAAGCCAAAGGTATCGTAAAGCTTGAAGGCATCCTCGCCCGAAAGATCCTTTCTGCCTGTCTTGATGGCATCGCGGATCATATTGGAAAGGATAGAAAGACCGGCATCGATGGTCGCATCGAAGCGCTCCTCCTCCATTGAAATAACCTTGAGGATGTAGTCCTGCTTTTCGGCAAGCTCGGGGTATGCGTCCTTGTTCTCGCCGATGGCGACCACGCACAGCTCGGAGAGGAAGGGACGGTTGATGCCCAGCAGCTTTCCGTGGCGGCAGGCGCGGCGGATGATACGGCGCAGCACGTAGCCGCGACCCTCGTTGGAGGGAATGACACCGTCAGCGATCATAAACATCGAGCTCTTGATGTGGTCGGTGCAAACGCGGATCGAAATATCGTTGTTCTTGTCCTCGCCGTAGGTCTTGTCTGCGATCGCGCAGACCGTGTCAAGGATCTTGCGGATGCTATCGACCTCAAACATATTGTCAACGCCCTGCATCACGCACGCAAGACGCTCCAGGCCCATACCGGTATCGATGTTTTTCTGTACCAGCTCGGTATAATTGCCGTTGCCGTCGTTGTTGAACTGCGAGAAGACGTTGTTCCAGATCTCCATAAAGCGGTCGCAGTCACAGCCGGGGCGGCAGTCGGGCGAGCCGCAGCCGTA
The DNA here is from genome assembly GCA_017625065.1 of Clostridia bacterium. GTDB lineage: Bacteria > Bacillota > Clostridia > Oscillospirales > CAG-272 > Firm-07. Next base: position 30,739 of record JAGALS010000038.1, read on the forward strand.
CTTGATGCCGCGGTCAAAATAGATCTCGGAGCAGGGACCGCAGGGACCTGTGCCGTGCTCCCAGAAGTTGTCCGCCTTGCCAAGCTTTGTGATGCGCTCGGCGGGCACGCCGATCACCTTGTTCCAAAGCTCAAATGCTTCGTCATCCTGCTCGTAAACAGAGGGCCAAAGCAGCTCGCCGGGGATCTCAAGTGTTTTGGTCAGGAACTCCCAAGCCCACGGGATCGCCTCGTTTTTGAAATAATCGCCAAACGAGAAGTTGCCCAGCATTTCAAAGAAGGTGCCGTGGCGGGCGGTGTGTCCCACGCGCTCAAGGTCGGGGGTGCGGATGCACTTCTGGCAGGTGGTCACACGGTTGCGGGGGGGCTCCTCCTCACCCGTGAAATATTTTTTCATAGGCGCCATACCCGAATTGATCAGCAAAAGAGATTTATCGTTGATCGGCACAAGAGGGAAGGAAGGCAGGCGCAAATGCCCCTTCGACTCAAAAAAGGAAAGATATTTTTCGCGCAGTTCGTTAAGAGACGTCCATTTCATAAGAGATGCCTTTCATTATTTAAAATAATATTGCATTTTATTATATCACCAGCGCAGGGGAACTGTCAAGATGCTTTTTCGCCTTTTATGTGAAAAGCTGTTTGCTTTTTTGTTATATATGTCGAAAATAACCAAAGATTTTTGTAAAAATGGATGAAAAACGGTGATCCTGACGTGGGAAGTCCAAATATCTCTTGCAATTTTTGTTAAAAAACAGTATAATGAATGTAAATACATTTATATTTTCAAAGGGGGGAAATATAATGAAAAGAACACTCAGCCTTTTGTTGTGTCTTGTGATGATACTCTCGTGTGTGACCTTCCTTTTTTCTTGTAAGAAGGATGAGGATGATGATTCCATTGACGAGGCACAGGGGATTGATCTGACAGGATATTCTATCATTAGAGGCAAAGAGCTGACCGAGTCGGGCAAGCAATTTGTGCTTGATTTCGCGAAAAAAGCATCCAGTGTAACTTCGGTCGATATGAATGTGGGCGATGACACAAACGATGATGTGGTAAAAAGTAAGGATCTTGAGATCCTGATCGGTGTGACCAGCCGCGAGGAATCCACCAAGACCTATAACGAGATCAAAGGGAGCGGTTGGGCAGTTCGTGCCTTTAAGCACAAAATTGCGATCGTTGGCACGACGCCTTATTTGACCACGGTGGCACTCAGCTGGTTTGAACGGACCTATCTGAATGCTGAACACGTAAACGGCACGACCCTGACGATGCAGGAAAAGTATGTGGTGTCTGATCTGCCTATCCTTTCTCTTGCTGAAAACAGCACGACCTTTGCGGTTGTGTATGAAACGGGCAGGGATTCGAATACTGCCCCCCATCAGATCGGCAGCAAGGTCTGCGAAAGTCTTTTGCAAAAGACCGGGCTTACGGCACAGTTTATCACAGCAGATGCCGAGGTCTCCCAAAAAGCGATCCTGGTCGGTAATATGAGCCGTCCCGACGTGAAGGAGGAAATGGCGAAGATCGAGGCGGATGAGTATGCCGTTACGGTCAAGGATAACACGGTCTATTTGGTCGCGTGGAGCGATGTCGTTCTTCCCGCAGCGTACGACCTGTTTGAGGAAATGCTGTTTGCCTCGGCTTTGACCGATGCAAACGGAAACGTGGTATCGTACAACATCCCCGGTAACTGCACAGTCGTTAAAAAATATGTAAGCGATTGGTTTACCGATTTCCCCAAGCCTGTGGCGCAGGGACTTTATCCCGAGGCGGCGGTAGATGTAAATGACGGTAGCCTTCAGTATATTTACGCCGGTGACGGTGCGACGCGCGACACCTTTGTGGCGTATTGCGAGACCTTAAAGGCGGCCGGATATACGCCTATGGGTAATGAGGATGTGCAATGGGAGGGAAGCAGCTTCCGCACCTTTGTCAATAACGAGAAGGGCGTATCCTTGCACGTTTCTCACATGGCGTTTACGCATGCCGAGGAGCAAGGAGTAGATCTTTTTAAAAATAGCATCCGCATTGTATCCGGTCATACGGAATGGGGCGGGACATTGGTTAACGAGCAGTATTTCAGACCGCAGGTCGAGGGCGTGGATTATATTGACAAAATGGATTCTCAGATCACCTCTAATCTGATCGATTACAGTGCAAGCGGGAACTGGGGACTTGGACAGATCCTGACGCTTGCCGACGGTAGCTTTATCGTCATTGACGGCGGCAAAAACAAGACCTCGGATGACACCGCCAATCTTTGGGAAATTATGTGTGAGATGCACAAAAAGGCGTGGGGAAGCAAACCTACCAAGGATAACCCCGTTCATATCAGAGCGTGGATCATCACACATGAGCACGGCGATCATATCGATCTTGTGCGGAGCTTTTGCGATCAGTACGGCCCCAAGGCAGAGCTGAAGTTTGATTATATGATGGTGAATTTCGGTTCTCGTTCACAGCTTCCCATAGGATGGGGAAATACAGGTCTTAGGGACAGCTTAAAAGCTTTTCAGGATAAGGTTAAAAATGGTTTTGAGTACATTCAGATAAGTACCGGACAGGTGTTTTACTTCGCAAACTGCAGACTTGAATTTTTGGCAACTATTGATGATTGGGCTATTGGAAACACAACCGGTGATCACAATGAAACCTCTACGATCTTCCGCACCGCCTTGATCGAATATGATGATCAGGGTAACCCGCACGAGACCACCTCCATGTGGACGGGAGATGCCAGATGGCATTTGAGCAGGGCGGCGCGTGCCATGTACGGCAGCTTTTTAAAGAGTGATCAGGTACAGATCTCGCATCACGGTCTTTACGGCGTTGAAGGAAAGTTCTACGATCTTGTGGGCGCTGAGCTGATATGGCTGCCCGATTCGGTCAACCAAGGTGTGGCTGATCGATTCTACCTTATCCTCAGCAATCCGAATACGGGCTATACCGTTTCTACAGCTTTTTTGAATCAGAACACCAAATATCTGATCTTTAACGGCTCCAATTACACCGATTACCCCATGTGGAGCACGACTCTGACGATTTCCGCTGAGGGACCCAAGTATAACGCGATGTATGATGCCACCTCCGGTGAAAGCATACAGGCAAAGGCTGAGCTGTGGCCTGTGATCGATGTCCCCGCTTATCGAGCGGCTAATGGAAGGTAAATTTTTATAGCAAAATAGAACAATGCAGATATCGACCTTGCATAAAGTGAGATATCTGCATTGTTTTTTGTCATAAAATCGCAACAAATTGCTTTGATTTTGCTGCCACAACAAAAGGATTTTGACTGTGCTTTGGTATATCTGTCAAAACAGATGAAACAAATTTAGTGAAAAAGGATAAAGATGAAGGCAGATTGTGAATTTTCACAAGCAATGCTTGCAAATTCAAACAATAATTGTTATAATAATAATGGATATTTATTTATAAAAAATGAACATAGAGGAGAATACGTCAATGAAAAAAACATTGAGCTTGCTTTTGTGCTTTGTTTTACTGCTTTCATCGGTAGCCTTTCTTTTTTCCTGTAAAAAAGAGGAAGACACGCCCCCCGTCGTCAGCGATGTATATGACATCGATTTGACGGGATATTCGGTTATTCTGGGTGTGGAGTTGACCGATCTTGTCATTCAACAAGCATACACTTTTGCCAGAAATGTATCCAAATTGACAACGGTCGATATGAGCGTGGTCGATGATGCGATCGGTGATGTGGTCAAAACCAAGGATCCCGAAATTTTGATCGGTGTGACGACTCGTGAGGAATCGATCAAGACCTATAACGAGATCAAGGGCAACGGATGGGCGGTGAGCGTGTTCGAGCATAAGATCGCTATCGTTGGCACGACCCCGTATCTGACCGCCGTGGCGCTCGGCTGGTTTGAGCGAACCTATCTCAATGCCGAGCACGTGAACGGAACCACCTTGTCTGTGCAAGCCAAAAATGTTGTATCTGACCTACCGACCTTGTCCTTGACCGAAAAGGAAGGTGAGACGTATACGACCTTTACAGTCGTTTACGAGAAGGGAAAGGATGCGAACGACGCGTCTCACCAGGTTGCTACGATGGTCAGTGGTAGCCTTTCGGAAAAAACAGGACTGGAACCATCCTTCGTCACCGCTGACACCGAGGCGGCATCCAGAGAGATCCTGGTCGGCAATATGAGCCGCCCTGACGTGAAGGAGGAAATGGCAAAGATCGAGGCAGACGAGTATGCCGTGACCATCAAGGATAGCAAGATCTATTTGGTGGCGTGGAGCGACGAGGTCCTGCCTTCGGCATATGAGCTGTTCCAGGAAATGCTCTTCGCTTCATCTTTGACCGATGAAGCGGGCAATACGACGTACACCATTCCCTCGAATTGCACACTGGTAAAGAAATATACAAGCGATTGGGTCACCGATTTCCCCAAGCCCGTGGCAGAGGGACTTTACCCCGAGGCAGCGGTGGATGCAAATGACGGGGCGCTTCAGTACATTTATGCCGGTCCCGGTGCTACGCGCGAGACCTTTGTGGCATATTGCGAGACCTTGAAGGCGGCTGGATATACACCTATGGGTAACGAGGATGAACAGTGGGAGGGAAGTAGCTTCCGCACCTTTGTTAACAATGAAAAGGATGTTTCTTTGCACGTGTCTCATATGGCGTTTTCACACGCCGAGGAGATGGAGGTAAAGGATTTGCCAAACAGCATCCGTGTCGTGTCCGGCTCTACAAAGTGGGGCGGTACCCAGGTCGATGCACAGTACTTCAGACCCCAGGTCGAGGGCGTTGATTACATCAAGAGAACGAATTCCAAGATTACGTCTAATCTGCTTGTGTACGGTGATAACGGCAACTGGGGACTTGGACAGGTCATCACACTTGCAGACGGAAGCTTTATTATTATCGACGGCGGAAGAGACTATAGTGGAGAAGATACGGATAATCTCTGGGATCTGTTGCGCGAAATGCACAAAGAGACATATGGATCCTATCCCAGCAAGGATATCCCACTTCATATCAGAGCATGGATCGTTACCCATGAGCACGGAGATCATCATAATATTGTTCAAAATTTCTGTAATAAGTACGGTTCAAAAGTCGAGGTGCGATTTGACTATCTTTTGGCCAATCTCGGCTCATTGACTCAGCTGCGTACAGCCGGTGGTACATATAGCCTTAGAAGCAACATAAAAAAATATCAGGATACCGTGAAGAACGGCTTTGAGTATATTCAAGTGAATACCGGTCAGGTCTTTTATTTTGCAAATTGCAGACTTGAGATCTTGCACACTATCGATGATATCTATCCTTGGAGATGCTCGGAGACCAACAATGCGAATACCGTTACCCGTACCTTCTTGTATGAAAGTGATGGCGTAAATACCCACACGACGTCCTCGCTGTGGCTTGGTGACGCGGAAATGCAGGCAAGCCGAGCATCGCTCGCTATGTACGGCTCCTTCCTTTCCAGTGATCAGGTGCAGGTCGCTCACCACGGTAACAACGGTGGCTCCGATAAACGGATATATGAGATGGTAGCTGACAAATGTTCGGTTATTTGGTATCCCAACTGTGTAAGCAAGTCTGCCCTTGATAGAGCATTGCGCGGCGATTGGGGCTGTAATTTCAGCGCAGCATTTAAAAATCCCAATTGCAAGCTGATGATCTTTAACGGCTCTATATATGGGGGCGAGTATAAAATGTGGAACGTGACCTTAAAGATCACGGCTACAGGTCCTTTGTACGATCAATTATACAATCCTGTCAGCGGTGAACATATTGAGGCCAAGGGAGAAGTGTGGCCTGCGGTAGACGTTCAGGCATATATAGCCGCAGTCGGAAAATAATCAGATTAGAAATTTTGTGATAAACAAAAAAGGAGAACGGATATGAAGAAGCGGATACTGAGCTTATTGCTATGCATCACGCTGTTATTGTCATCCATCTTATTCCTTTCCTCCTGCAGTAAAATCGATGACGGGATCAAGATCAGCCGCAAGGTGGTTGACGTGGATCTCGCGGGCTATTCGATCATTACGGGAACTGAACTGACCGAGGCGGGGAATCAACACGTACTTGATTTTGCCAAGAGCTTGTCCGAACGAACCGCACTTGAAATCAGTGTGGTCACGGAGACCGAGACCGTGGAGGTCAAGAACGAAACCCCCGAGATCCTGATCGGTATGACTCATCGGCAGGAAACCGTTAAGGTCTTGAATGAGATAGAGGGTGTCGGTTGGGCAGTTCGGGTGTTTAAGAATAAGGTCGTTATCGTTGGCACGACCCCCTATCTGACCAGAGTCGCGCTCAATTGGTTTGAACGGACCTATTTCAATACCGAGTGTATGAGCGCAACGACCTTGTCTGTTCATCAAAAGGTGATGCGCGCGGAAATGTCGACGGTCCCGCTGGTTCCGACGGATGGCGGGATCCAGGATGCTTTCACGGTGGTCTATGAGAAGGGGAAGGACGACAGAGACGTGCCGCATCAGATCGGCACCCAAGTCGTGAACGATCTTTCGGAGAAAACGGGCATCAAAGCCCTGTTTGTGACGTCTGACAGTGACATACAGACAAAAGAGCTGCTGGTCGGCAATATGAGCCGTCACGATGTAAAGGTAGAAATGGCAAAGGTCGATGTCAACGAGTATGCTGTTTCGGTTCAGAACGGCAAGATCTATCTGGTCTCGTGGAGTGACGAGATCCTTCCTTCGGCATATGAGCTTTTTCAGGACGTTTTGCTCGGTTCCTCTTCTGTGGATGAAGCGGGAAATACCGTTTATGAGATCCCCTCTGATTCTATATTGGTACGCTATTTTGGCGGTGATTGGATCACCGATTTCCCAAGACCCAAAGGGGAAGGGATCACCCCTGAGGCTGCGGTTGATGTGAATGATAACTGCTATCAATACATTTACAGCGGCAACGGTGTCACGCGCGAGGCGTTTATCGCATATTGTGAGACCCTGAAGGCGGCAGGCTTTACCCCTATGGGTGACGAGGACGTACAATGGGAGGGAAGCAGCTTCCGCACCTTTGTCAACAACGAAAAAGGGCTTTCCCTGCACGTGTCCCATATGGCATTTACACATGCTGCCGAGCAAGAGGTCAACGGCCCGATGAACAGCATTCGTATCGTGGTCGGTTATACGGAATCGGGCGGAAAGCTGGTCGATGCCAAGTATTTCAGACCCCAGGTCGAGGGTGTTGATTACGTGAGAAGAATGAATTCTCAGATCACGTCCAATCGAATCGATGTGGCGCCAAGCAACTGGGGACTCGGGCAGGTCATCACTCTTGCCGACGGTAGCTTTATCGTGATCGACGGCGGTCGAATTTATGGCAAAGGCGAGACGGAAAATGTCTGGAATTTGATGCGTGAGATGCATAAAAAAGCGCATGGGAGCTATCCTACCGCCGAAAATCCCATTCATATCAGGGCGTGGATCATTACGCATGAGCACGGCGACCATCACAATCTGGTTCGCAGATTCTGCGTGAACTATGGCGGCAAGGCAGAATTGAGATTTGACTACCTTATGTATAATCCGGGCTCTGATATGCAGCTTCGCGTGGCGGGCGCTACGACCAGCCTCAGAAACAATATGGAATATTATAAAGAGCAAGTTCTAAACGGCTTTGAGTATATTCAAGTGAATACTGGAAATGTCTTCTATTTTGCCAATTGCAGACTTGAGATCCTGACGACTGTTGACGATCTGTATCCTTGGAGATGCTCGGAGCAAAATAACGCTTCCTTGATCTTCCGAACCGCTTTGTTTGAAAGCGACGGTCAGAATACTCACGAGACGACCTCACTGTGGCTTGGAGATGCGGAAGTACAGATCAGTCAGGCAGCGCGTGCGATGTACGGTAGCTTCCTGCAAAGCGATCAGGTACAGATATCACATCATGGCAACTGGGGCGGCTCGGAGCAAAAGCTGTATCAGCTGGTTGGTAACTGTAAAGTGATCTGGTATCCCGGCTGTGTAAGCAAGGGCGCGTTGGAGGCCTGTATGAATGACGGCTGGTCTTACAGTCCTTCGTTCAAGAATCCGGAATGTAAGCTGCTGATCTTCAACGGCGCAGAATATACCAGTTATCCGGTGTGGAACGTGACTCTGACGATCACGGCAGCAGGACCCTTGTATGACCAATTATACGATGCCGTTACCGGTGAGAATGTGTCGGCAAAGGGCGAGCTGTGGCCGGTGATCGACGTGCAGGCGTATCGATCGTCAGTCGGGAAATAATTGTAACATAAGCGAAACGAGCGAATTTTGCGCGCTTTTGACGTGAAAAATTGCAAGCAAACGGGTGTGTTTTCAGCTTTTGAATAAAAAAGGTTTTGCATTTGGTGTATATACCAAAACAAGCAAAAGCATTTTTGTGAAAAAAGATGAAAATCGTAGGCAAAATATAAATTTTCAAGACAGCTCTTGCAATTTCAACAAAAAAATGTTATAATTACAATGTTTTGATATGCGCGCTGATAGGGCGCGTTTGCATCAACATAAAGGAGAACAACTATGAAAAAACGAGTGTTAAGTTTTTTGATGTGCATTGCAGTGCTGATGTCGTCTGTGGCGATTCTTTCATCCTGTAAAAAGGCTGACGGTGACATTAAGACAAGCAGCAAGGTCGTGGACGTGGATCTGACCGGATATTCGATCGTTTCGGGTGCGGATCTGACCGAATCGGGTCAGCAGCACGTGCTTGCTTTTGCACAAAACCTGTCTAAGGTCTCGACCGTCGATATGAGCGTGATCACGGATACGTCGGAAGAAGAGACCTCCAGCGACAAGCCCGAAATTCTGGTCGGTCAGACCAGTCGTAAGGAATCCTCCAAGGTGCTCAACAGCATCAAGGGCGCCGGTTGGGCGATCCGTGTGATGTCCAATAAGATCGTTATTGTTGGAACGACCCCGTATCTGACCAGAGTTGCATTGACCCATTTCGAAAGAACGTATATCAATGCCGAGCATTTCAATGCGACGATACTTTCCACAAACGACAAGATCGCGGTGTCCAGAATACCCACCATTCCGCTTGTTGATACTGTTGACGGAACCGACAGTACCTTTGTTGTCGTTTACGAAAAGGGAAAAGATAAAAACGATGCTCCCAATCAGATCGGCACACAGACCGCTAACAGTATTTTTGAGAGAACCGGTGTCAGTGCTATGGTCGTCACATCCAACAGCGATGTGCAGGAAAAAGAGATCCTGGTCGGCAGTATGAGCCGTCTTGACGTAAAAGAGCAAATGGCAAAGATCGAGGCGGATGAGTACGCCGTTATGATCGAGAACGGTAAGATCTACCTCGTGGCGTGGAGCGACGACGTGCTGCCTTCCGCGTACGAGCTGTTCCAGGATATGCTGTTTGGCTCTTCCTATACCGATGATGACGGAAATACCTTTTATGAGATCCCCTCTAACTGCACGGTGGTGCAGACCTTTGCAAGCGATTGGTTCACCGATTTTCCCAAGCCCGAAGCAGAGGGACTGTATCCCGAGGCTGCCGTTGACGCAAACGACGGAGCCCTGCAGTACATTTACAGTGGCGAGGGTGCTACGCGCGAGACCTTCGTGGCATATTGCGAGACCTTGAAGGCTGCGGGCTACAGACCCGTTGGCAATGAGGACGTACAGTGGGAGGGAAGCAGCTTCCGTACCTTTGTCCACGACGAGAAGGGTGTTTCCTTGCAGGTGTCTCACATGGCATTTGCACACGCTGCAACGCAGAAGGTCGAGGGTCTTGTCAACAGCATCCGTATTGTGTCCGGATCGACCGCTTGGGGCGGAACTGTGGTTGACGAGAAGTATCTGAGACCTCAGATCGAGGGCACCGAGGAAGAAGTGAAAAACGGAACGGCAGATTACGTGAGAAGAATGAATTCTCAGATCACCTGTAACATGATCGACTACAGCTCGCCCGCTAACTGGGGCCTTGGACAGGTCATCACCCTTGCCGACGGCAGCTTCATCATCATCGATGGCGGTCGAGCTAAAGGTGCCGACGAGACCGCGAACGTGTGGACCTTGATGAGAGAAATGCACAAGAAAGCATACGGTGAGTATCCTACAAAAGAGCATCCCGTTCATATCAGAGCATGGCTTATTACACACGAGCACGGAGACCATCACAACATTTTGATGAATTTCACCAGAAATTACGGCTTTTTGCCCGAGGTGAGAATGGATTATCTGATGGAAAACTTCGGTTCCATGACTCAGCTTCGTGCGGCGGGTGGTAACTACAACGTAAGAAATAATATCAAACAATTGCAGGAAAAGGTGAAGAACGGTTTTGAGTATATTCAGGTGAATACCGGAAACGTCTTCTACTTTGCTAACTGTAGATTTGAGATCCTGGTTACGATCGACGATATGTATCCCTGGAGATGCTCCGAGACCAACAATGCAACCACGGTCACCCGTACCGCCCTGCTTGAACGCGATGATGCAGGCAATAGCTGTGAAATTACCTCGCTGTGGCTTGGAGACGCAGAATGGCAGCAAAGCCGTGTTGCACGCGCTATGTACGGACCCTTCCTGGATAGTGACCATATCCAAGTGGCGCACCACGGCAGTAGCGGCGGTTCTGAAAAGGAATTGTATCAGTTGGTCGGAAATTGCAGTGTCATTTGGTTCCCGACCTGTGTCAATAGGGCTACGATCGAAAGATGCTTGGATAACAATTGGTCTTACAGCCCATCGTTTAAGAATCCCGAATGTAAGCTGATGATCTTCAACGGCTCTGAGTATAATATGTATCCCAGATGGGAGGTCACCTTGACACTTACCGCAACGGGAGCCTTGTACGATCAGCTTTACGATGCTTCGACCGGTGAGTTGCTTGACGCGAAGGGTGAAGTATGGCCTGCGGTAGACGTGCAGGCTTACAGAGAAGCCGTAGGACGTTAAGTTTAGCTTAAATCAATATAACAAAAATGCGGATGGCGTTCTCCTTCGGGTGAAACGCCATCCGCATCCTTTTTGTAAAACACGAACGCCACCGGCATCGCCGGTGGCTTTCGTTTCGTCGTTTATTCGGTAGGGCAGAGTGCGGCACCGATCACGGTGCCGTATTGTGCGTTTTCGGGAACGATGAACCGAATGCCGAAATTCTTTTCCATCACGTCAAATACCCGACGGATCGGGGCAATGGTCGTCAGATTTCCCGTCAGCACGACTTGATCCAATTGATAATTGCGCGCCGCGAATACCGCCATCATACCAATGGTTTCGGCAACCATATTTGCAATGCCCAAGGCGATATCGTGCTTGCTTGCAAGGTCGCTGAGCTTGCCGAAGTTGGATGCGGTCAGTTCGTAGTTGACACCGGGATAAATGTTTTTGGCTGAAATATCGCGGATGCGCAGATCTGTGTTGGCAAGATCGCCGCCCTCACAGAGCTGCTCGATGTGCTCCACCGTGTCAACGCCCAGCATCTTGCGGGAAAGCCCGATCAAGGTGCCGCCGCCAACACCAGTGCCGCCCAAATACTTGGTCTTGGTGCACTCGCCCAGCCGTTTGGCGTGAATGAGGGCTGTACCTGTTCCCATACTGACCACAATGGCTTCTTCCAAGCCCGATAAGTAAAGACCGCCAAGTCCTACGCTGTCAAATTCGGGTACAGTACGGCAGTCAAGCCCCTCGTAAAGCGGTTTATCCAAAAACGCAGAGCCGGCACCCGTCACCATCACACGGTCAATGTCAGACAGCGCCAAGCCGTTTTGCATCGTAAATTTACCAAACGCGCCGTAGATCGAGGTTAAAGGGTCGGTGGCGCGCACGCATTGGGGGGCGATCAATTGCTTTTGCCCGTCTTCGTCGCAAAATCCAACGATCTTGGTGGTGCTGCCGCCCACGTCAATGCCAAGAATGGCTTTTCCCATAGGTCACACTCCTTTGTTATCGTGTCTGTTTTTTTATTTTACCATAATATTGAAAAAAAATCAAGCCTATGCTATAATTAGAGAGTAATTCAAAAGGAAAGACCTGACCGAAAGGAGCAAATTATGGCACTGGATGCGGGATTTTTGGCGGCGATTGCCGCAGAAATAAGCCAAACGGCGATGGGCGCACGCGTTGAGAAGGTCTATCAGCCCGAGCGCGATACCGTCGTTTTGCAAATGCGTACCTTTTCGGGCGGAAAGCGCTTGCTGATCAATGCGGGCTCTGCCAATCCGCGCGTCGGATTTACCGCGATCCCGATGGAAAATCCGCAAAATCCACCGCAATTCTGCGTGCTTTTGCGAAAGCATCTGTCTGCCGCCAAGCTCATAGACGTCCGTCAGCTTGGCTTTGAGCGCGTTTTGGTGCTGGAATGGGAGACACGCGATGAGATGGGCTTTGCCTGTAAGAGATTGCTGATCGCCGAGATCATGGGCAAATACAGTAATCTGATCTTCACCGATGAAAATGAACGCATCCTTGCGGTCTTACGTCCCGTGGACTTTACCACAAGCTCCAAGCGACAGGTCTTGCCCGGAATGCGCTATGAGCTGCCCCCACCGCAGGATAAAAAGGATCCTCGTGACTGTGATGCGACCGCTTTTTCGGCAATGATGCGTGAGGCGGGAAATCTTCCCGTTGAAAAATGGATCACCAGAGACTTTTTGGGCATCAGTGCTGTCTTAGCGCGCGAGATCGCATTGCCCGTATTGGGGCAAGCCGTATCGGCACTTTCGGAGCAAGAAAAAAGAACGGTCAATGACCGTTTTCAAGCTGTTTTTTCTATGCTGAAAAATGGGGAATATCAACCCTGTATCGCCTATGACGATGCGGGAAAGCCCGTGGAATATGCATTTGTCCCTTTGATGCAGTATCAGCACCGCAAGGCGCATCAAAGCCCCTCGGAGCTGCTGGACGAATGGTTCGGCACAAGAGATCGCGAGGCGCGTATCAAGCAGCGCGCCGCCGATGTGATGCACATCGTGAACAATGCCTATACCCGTATTTTGCACAAGCTGGAGCTGCAACGCAGTGAGCTTGCGCGCTGTGAAGAGGGGCAGACCTACCGCAAGGCGGGAGACCTGATCGTGGCGAACAGCTACCGCCTTGAGCGCGGCATGAGCAAGGTGCTTTTGACCGATTATGAGGATCTGCGGGAGGACGGGAGCTTTGGCGAGGTCGAGATCGAGCTGGATCCCCGTCTTACACCAACAGCTAATGCCCAACGCTTCTATAAAAAGTATAATAAAAGTAAGACCGCCCGTGTCGAGCTTGGCAAGCAAATTGAGATCGGTGAAGGGGAGCTTGCGTATCTGGAATCGGTGCTGACTGCGTTGCATACCGCCGAAACGCCAACCGACCTTGCCGAGATCAGAGAGGAGCTGACACGCTCCGGCTATGCTTCACGCGGCAAAGTGATCCCCAACGGTCAAAAAAAGGCAGCAACGCCTTCCTTTGCCGAATACCGCACGTCGGGCGGATATCGGGTGCTGTGCGGCAAGAACAATCTGCAAAACGAGTATATCACCCATAAAATAGCCACTAAAAACGACTTTTGGTTTCACGCCAAGAATATGCCCGGCTCCCACGTTGTGATGCTGCTGGAGGGCAAGGAAGAACCGGACGCGGCTGATTTCACCGAGGCCGCAAGCATTGCGGCACTCTATTCCGCAGCCGAGGGCGCGCCGATGACCGAGGTGGACTACACCACGGTGCGGCAGCTCAAAAAAGCGCCCGGGGGCAAGCCCGGATTCGTGATCTATCACACCAATTGGAGCGCCATTGTCAGCCCCGACAAGGAAAAGATCAACCAAATGCGCGTCAAATAAAGGCGTTCAGTCGCCTTTTTTCGGCGGTTTCAGGTGTGAAAGGGGATTTTGTGCCATAGCTTCTTCCATACCCGCGTTGCTCACGTGGGTATAGATCTGTGTGGTGTTGAGCTGCTCGTGCCCCAAAATTTCCTTTAAAACACGCACGTCAACGCCGCCCTGCTGATACATCAACGTGGCGGCGGTGTGGCGCAGCTTGTGTACCGACAAATGACGGTCGCCAAGCCCCGCCATATCTAAATATTTATAGACCATCCATTGCACTGTTTTGACACTGATGCGCTTGCGCTGACCGCTGAGAAACAGTGCTTTTTCCTTGCTCGCAAAGGCATTGTCGTCTACCAATCGCAAGGGCAGATACGCAGACAGCGCCTCGCGGCAGGCATCGTTCAGGTAAATGATGCGTTCCTTGGCACCCTTACCCGTAACGCGCAGCGACCGCAGCTCCTTGTTGAGGTCCGACAGATCGATGCCGACAAGCTCCGATACACGCATACCGCAGTTTAAAAACAGCGTCAGAATGGTGTAATCGCGGATCACCGTGCGCGAGGAACGGTCGTTTTTGACGGTTTCAAGCAGGAGCAGTGACTCCTCAAGCGAGAGAAATTTCGGCAACGTCTTTTTGGGCTTCGGGGATTCAATGTCAGCCGCGGGATTGATCTCAAGCTGCTTTGTTTTGTTGACCAGATAGCGGTAAAACATACGGATCGAAACGAGCTTTCGCGCCTTTGCCGCCCATAAATTTTTGCGTACAGAGCCGGAATATTGCAAAAAGGCATAGATCTCGGAGGTGCGGATCGACCCCATAAAGCTAAGATCAAGGTGGCGGATATCCATGCACAGAAATTCCTCGGATTCGGGGTCTATGCCGTCGCGGCTGGCTATGATATAGCGAAAAAAGGTGCGCAGATCCAGCAGATATTCGGATACCGTCTTGGACGAGCAGTTTTGAATGCCCGATTTGTAGGCGGCAAAATCCTGCACAAGGATCGGCATTTCCTTCAGCGGTACGGCGTACATTTGACTCATAATAACTCCTTTTTGATAAACGGGTAAGGGTTTTTCACAAAAATGTAAATATTTCGCGTTTTTCTTGCAATTCGTCTTGCATTTCGGTATAATGAAGAGAGAACTGTTGAAAGGAGGTCCTTTATGAAGGACTTTTTCAAGCGTTATTCCTATACAGCATTCAAGCTGTTCCTCAATCAGTTTGCGATCGCCTTGTTTGGCGTCGGGCTTGCCTTTGCTTGCTCGGGTGCGGGCAAGAACGGCTTGCTGCTCGCGACCAGCATCGGCGCTGTGGTCTTTTATCTTTTTTTACAATATACCGTTATGTGGGAGGTCGGTGCAAAGGATGGCATCAGCGCGACCGCAAGGGGAACATCCCGCGGGCTTTGGCGCGGCTTTGCCATCGGTGGGCTTGCAAATTCTCTCAATCTTCTTTGCGCGTTGTTTATTTTGCCTCGCGCTTTTGCGGCGGCAGGCACCGCGCTGTATCGCATCGGCGGCGCCTTTCAGTTTATCGCCAGAATGCTGCAGGGGATGTATATGGGCATTATGACAAGACCGTTCCACGGTGCACAGCTGCACGATTTCGCGTGGGTGTATTTTGTCATCACCCTGCCCGCCATTTTGGTGTGCGGCCTTGCCTATATCATCGGTAGCTATAATTTGCATGCTACTAATATTTTAATCCCAAAGAACAAGGATGTCAAGAACAACGGCAGACCTGAATGAAAATTTTTTCATTTAAACTCGATTTGTCAAGTATTTTGAATAAACGGTAGGGAGATTTTTCTATGATCCGTGATTTGATCTATGATTTTGACGGCACACTGTCCGATACCTATCCTGTACTAACGAACACTTTGCTCGAGATCCTGCGCGAGCACGGCATCGAGGAGGATTATAAGCGGGCATATGCCAATTTCAAGATTTCGGTTGGTTATACACTTGAAAAATATGATATCGGTCTTGATATCAAGGCATTTACAGATCTGCTGCTCACGCGTTATCACAAGGCAGCTTGTACCGAATTACAGCCCTTTCCCGAAGCCAAGCAGCTACTTGCCGATGCCGTGAAAGCGGGGAAGCGCAATTTTATTTATACCCATTCGGGCAAGACCGTGTATGAATTTCTTGACAAATGGGGACTTTCATCCTATATCACCTTTGTGCTGGATTCGACCTATAACTTTCCCAATAAGCCCGATCCAAGTGCGCTGTTGTATCTGATTGAGCGCTTTGACATTGATCCCGCTACCGCTGTGATGGTGGGAGACCGTGAGATCGACGTTCGGGCAGGGGAAAATGCGGGTATGGCAGGGTGTTTGTTTGATAGCGAGGGATTTTATCCCGATTGCAAAGTGGAATATTCGGTTAAAAGCCTTGACGAGATCAGGAAAATTTTTGAATAACGTTTTCCAAAACAAGCAAAAATAACGAGCGATTGAAGTTTTTTCTTCGATCGCTCTTTTGTTTTATAAATGTTCATATTTACAACACAAAATATTAATCTCTACTTGTTATTATTTTTATACTGTTTAAAATAGTTTTCAAAACCGCATAAAAAAGTAACGAAAGAATCCAAAACGAGTGCGAAAGTGAGGAGAAGCGATATGAATGATACGAATCTCGAAAAAGAAGCTGTAAAAACTCCGTTTTTTGTCAAATTGGCAAAGCTGATACGCGCGCTGACCGTACCACCCATTATGGTAACGGCGCTTTTGCTGATTTTACTGTTTGGTGCAGATGTATTTCCCACTACGGTTGATTTCGTTTTATCGCTTGTGTTTCTTGCGATCGTTCCCGTTTTGGCATACGTGGCACAAAAGCTGCTGCCAGGCTGGAAGGACGGGGGCCAAAAGGCGCAGCGCAAATTAGCATTTGTTTTCAGCATTTTGGGATATACGGCTGCCGTTGTCGTCAGTATCGTGAGGGATGCCATTCCCAATCTGCTTTACATTTCGCTTGTCTACCTTGTTTCGGTGGTCATTCTGACTCTGTTTAACTGCCTGTCGCCCTGGCACGCCAGCGGTCACGGCTGTAGCCTGATGGGACCGATCCTGCTCAGCTGCCTGTTTGTGGGCTGGTACGCCATCCCCGCGGGCGTGGTGATCTATTGCGCCTCGCTTTGGGCATCGGTGTATATGAAGCGCCACACCGTGCGTGAGTTTTTCCTTGGCTCACTTTCAGCTGTGCTTTCGTCGCTGATCTGCTATTTCATCGTGCATCCGATCTTTTAAAACAAAAGAAGCGGACGTGCCATTCGGCACGTCCGCTTCTTTTCACTTTGCTTGCGTAAGGCGCATAGTCTGTGGATAGAAGTCTTTTTTTGTCGAAGGGAGACGGCTATGGATACGGCTTTGCGCCTTTGTGATATAGCGCCGGGCGACTCGTGCGTGGTTCGTGAGCTCACGACCACAGGAAGTATGCGCCGCCGCTTGCTGGATATCGGACTTGTAGAGAATACCCCCGTTTACTGCATCGGGAAAAGCCCGGGCGGCGATCCTGCCGCCTACCTGATCTGTGGAGCGGTGATCGCTATTCGCGCGACCGATGCTGCGACGGTCTTGGTGAGTAGGTGACGCGCCTTGGGGCTGACACTTCACTCCACGGGCGCCGCGGCGCTTGATTCGGGGCTTGAGATCAAAAAACACGCCGAAGGCGATCTTGTGATCGCCCTTGCGGGGAATCCCAACGTGGGGAAAAGCACGGTGTTCAATGCTTTGACGGGGATGCATCAGCACACGGGAAATTGGCCCGGAAAAACCGTCGCAAGTGTGCAAGGGTATGCGCGATCAGATGGGCAGGGCTTTGTGTTGGTGGATATTCCCGGCACCTATTCACTGATGGCGCACTCCGCCGAGGAGGAGGTCGCCCGCAACTTTATCTGCTTTGGTGAAACGGATGCGGTGGCTGTGGTGTGCGATGCGACTTGTCTGGAGCGCAACTTGAATTTGGTGTTGCAGATCATTGAGATCTCGCCAAGGACAGTCGTTTGTGTCAATTTGATGGATGAAGCAAAGCGGAAGGGAATATCGATCGATCTGAAGCTGCTTTCCGACCGCCTCGGTGTCCCCGTTCTGGGTATGGTCGCGCGCCGAAAAAAGACGCTTTCGGCACTCCTTGCTACCCTTGACCGTGTGGCAAAAGCGCCGCGCAAGCATACGATCAAGGTGGAATACGATACCATTGTAGAGCAGAGTGTTGCATACGTTGAAAAAGCTCTTGCGGGGCGTGCTCTGCGCCGCTTGAACGCCCGTTTTCTTGCATTAAAGCTCCTAGATGCCGACCCTTCCTTTTTGCGCGAGCTTGATGGCTATTTGGGCAATAATTTTCTTAATGAAACGCTTTCAGCGGCGCTTGTGGAAGCACGAGAAATGCTGTCAGAGTCGGGTTTTGATACTGAAACTCTGCGCGACAGCATTGTGACTTCGCTTTCCCAAACGGCAAAGGCGGTGGTGTCGGGTGCGGTGACCTATCGCGACGATCCGCGCGAAGGAATAGACCGGAAGCTAGACCGACTTCTGACGGGAAAATGGACGGCGTATCCCTTGATGATCCTTTTGCTTGCAGGTGTTTTGTTCATCACCGTGATCGGTGCCAATTATCCGTCCGAATGGCTCTCAAAGCTCTTTTCATTGCTCGGTATGTGGATGCGATCGGCACTGCTGTATATCAGCGCGCCGCCGTGGCTCATTGGACTTTTAATGGACGGCATTTATCTGGTTTTGACCTCGGTCATCTCGGTGATGCTGCCGCCGATGGCGATCTTTTTTCCGCTGTTTACCTTTTTAGAGGATGTGGGGTATCTGCCGCGCATTGCCTATAATCTGGATCGTCCGTTTTGCCGTTGCCGCGCTTGCGGCAAGCAATCGCTGACGATGTGTATGGGCTTCGGCTGTAACGCGGCGGGTGTCGTGGGGTGCCGTATCATCGATTCGCCGCGCGAGCGGCTTCTCGCGATCCTTACCAACACCTTTGCCCCTTGCAATGGGCGGTTTCCCACCTTTATCGTGGTGCTGACGGTGTTTTTTGCGGGGAGCGCCGTGGGCGCGGGTGCCACCTTGCGTGTGGCGCTTTTGCTGACCGCGCTGATCGTGCTTGGCGTGCTTGTGACCTTTGCGGCGACAAAGCTGTTGTCGGCGACCTTGCTTTCGGGTACACCGTCCTCGTTTACACTGGAATTACCGCCATACAGACCGCCGCAGGTCGGTAAAATATTGATCCGCTCGATCTTTGACCGAACGCTCTTTGTGCTCGGTCGCGCGGCGGTGGTAGCCGCACCCGCGGGAGCGATCCTTTATGCCCTTGCTAATATCAAGGCAGGGGATATGACCTTGCTCGCGCACGCGGCGGCGTTCCTTGATCCGTTTGGGCAATTTTTGGGGCTGGACGGCAGTATTTTGCTTGGATTTATCTTAGGTTTTCCTGCCAATGAGATCGTGCTGCCGATCGTTTTGATGATCTACCTTTGTGATGGTGTGATGTCCGATCTCGGCAGTGTTGCAGAGATCGGTAACATCCTCGTAGCAAACGGTTGGACGACGGTGACAGCCATCTGTTTTTTGTTCTTTTCGCTGATGCATTGGCCTTGCTCGACCACAGTGCTGACCGTCAAAAAGGAAACGGGGAGCTGGGGCTGGACAGCGGTCGCAGTTATATTGCCGACGCTATTTGGTATCGCCGCTTGTGCGTTTGTGAACGGTGTCGCAAATTTGTTTGCTTTCGTGTGATAAGAGCCCCGTCCGAAATTGGACGGGGCTCTTAATATTTTTTTGTTCCAACTTTACTTTTACTTTTAAATGTGATATACTAAAATATATATGGCAAAAAATCGGAACAATACTGTAAAAAAAGGGGGGATCGCGATGCATGACGGAAAATTCCAACTGAAAAGTCCGTTCAAGCCGACGGGCGATCAGCCGCAGGCAATCGACGCGATCACGCAGGGGCTGAACGCGGGGATGCGCTATCAGACGTTGCTTGGCGTGACGGGCTCGGGCAAGACCTTTACCATGGCGAACGTCATCGAGCGAATGAACCGTCCCACCCTGATTCTGGAGCCCAATAAGACCTTGGCGGCACAGCTTTGCTCCGAGATGCGGGAGTTCTTTCCCGATGCCGCGGTTGAGTTTTTCGTATCCTACTACGATTACTATCAGCCCGAGGCGTATATCCCCGGCAAGGATATGTATATCGAAAAGGATGCCTCGATCAACGATGAGATCGACCGTCTGCGCCACAGCGCGACGGCGGCGCTATTAGAGCGCCGCGACGTCATCATCGTGGCGAGTGTTTCCTGTATTTATTCGCTCGGCGACCCTGTGGATTACAAAAATATGATGCTCTCGTTGCGCCCGGGGATGGCGATGGACCGTGACGAGTTGATCCGCCGTTTGGTGGGTATTCAATATGAGCGCAATGACCTGAATTTTGTGCGCACCAAGTTCCGTGTACGGGGTGATACCGTGGATATCTATCCCACGGGCGGCAAGGCAGACGTTGCAGTGCGCGTGGAATTTTTCGGTGACGAGATCGATCGCGTGTGCGAGTTTCGTGTGGTCACGGGCGAGATCCTGCGCGAGCTACGGCAGTTCAGTCTATTTCCCGCGACACACTATGCGGTTTCCGAGATCAAGCGCGAGGCGGCGCTGGCGCAGATCGGAGCCGAGATGCTGGATCGTGTCGCGTTTTTCAAATCGCAGGACAAGCTCATCGAGGCACAGCGCATCGAGGAGCGCGTCAAATACGATCTGGAAATGCTGCGCGAGGTCGGATATTGCTCGGGGGTAGAGAACTATTCCCGTATTTTGGCGGGCAGGCCCGAGGGGTCAACGCCCTATACCTTGCTTGACTTTTTCCCCAAGGATTATTTGATGATCGTGGACGAATCCCACGTGATGCTGCCGCAGGTGCGGGGCATGAGCGGCGGCGATACGGCAAGAAAGCAAAATCTGGTGGATTTCGGCTTCCGCTTGCCGTCCGCCTATGATAACCGTCCCTTGTATTTTCCCGAATTTGAGGAGCGCGTGAACCAAGCCGTGCTTGTCAGCGCCACGCCTGCCGAATTTGAGCGTCAGCACTCCGAGCAGGTCGTTGAGCAGATCATCCGTCCCACGGGGCTGCTTGACCCCGAGGTCGACGTGCGCCCCATTGAGGGGCAGGTCGACGATCTGCTTGGCGAGATCCGCGTGCGCGCCGCAAAAAACGAGCGCGTGCTGGTCACAACACTGACCAAGCGTATGGCGGAGGATCTGACCTCGTATTTAGAGGAAAACGGTGTCCGTGTGCGCTATATCCACCACAACGTGGAAACGATCGAGCGTATGGAGATCATTCGCGATCTGCGCCTTGGCGAATTTGACGTGCTGGTCGGCATCAATCTGCTCCGCGAGGGGTTAGACCTGCCCGAGGTGTCGCTTGTCGCCATTTTGGATGCCGACAAGGAGGGCTTTTTGCGCACCGAAACCTCGCTGATCCAGACCATCGGACGCGCGGCGCGAAATGCCGAGGGCAAGGTCATTATGTATGCCGACACGATCACGGGCTCGATGCAACGCGCGATCGGCGAGACCAACCGCCGCCGCAAAATTCAGGATGAGTACAATAAAGCGCATGGCATCGTACCGAAAACCGTTGTCAAGAGCATTCACGATATCATCGAGATCGGCAAGGCGGCAGACGATGCGGCATCGAAGAAGGGCAAGGAAAAGCTGACGCCCACGCAGCGCCAAAAGCTGATCGACACCCTCACCGCCGAAATGAAGGAAGCCGCAAAGAAGCTGGAATTCGAGCAAGCGGCATTCCTGCGTGATAAAATTAAGCAATTGCGAGAAGAGAAATAAAAATATATGGCAGATAAACTTGTGTTAAAGGGCGTTCGCGTCCATAATCTGAAAAATATAGATATCACCATTCCGCGTGATAAGCTCGTGGTCTTCACAGGGCTTTCGGGATCGGGAAAATCGTCGCTGGCGTTCGATACCATCTATGCAGAGGGGCATCGCCGCTTTGTTGAGTCGCTTTCGTCCTATGCCCGTATGTTCTTGGGACAGCTCGATAAGCCCGACATCGACACCATCGAGGGGCTTTCGCCCGCGATCTCCATCGACCAAAAGACCACCTCAAAAAATCCCCGCTCTACCGTGGGAACGGTCACCGAGATCTATGACTATCTCCGCTTGCTTTATGCCCGTATCGGTGTTCCGCACTGTCCCGTGTGCGGCAAGGAGATCCGTCAGCAGACCAAGGATCAGATCGTCGATCGCATCCTTGCTATGCCTGAGGGCACGCGCTTTATGGTGCTCGCCCCTGTCGTTCGAGCGCAAAAGGGCAGACACGAAAAGGTCTTTGCCGATGCGCGCAAAAGCGGCTATTCCCGTGTGCGCGTGGACGGCAATATGTACGAGCTCTCCGAGGAGATCGCGCTGGATAAAAACAAAAAGCACACCGTTGAGGTGGTGGTCGACCGCCTTGTCAACCGCGGCGACATTCGCGCGCGGCTTGGCGATTCGGTGGAAACGGCGCTCTCGCTTGCCGACGGTAATTTGCTGATCTCGCCCGTTGCAAGAGACGGGGAAGAAGCACACGAGGAGCTTGCGTTTTCGCAAAATTATGCCTGCGAGGAGCATAACATCTCCTTTGGCGGGCTGGAGCCCCGTATGTTCTCATTCAACAACCCCCAGGGCGCTTGTCCGCATTGTGCGGGTCTTGGCGAGATGCGCCGTGTCGCCACGTGGAAGCTGATCCCCGACGACACGCTTCCACTTTCCAAGGGTGCGATCGCCGTGAACGGCTTTAAGAGCCTGACCGCCGATGACGGCTGGAACGGGCCGCTGTTTGCCGCGGTTGGCGAGCGGCACGGCTTCACGATGGACATGCCCGTTTGTGAATTTACAAAGGAGCAGATGGATATTCTGTTCTACGGAACGGGTGACGAGCGCTATCACGTGATCCGCTATTTCGGCGGCGAAGCGCACGAGCAGGTCGTGCCCTTTGAGGGGCTTGTGCCGATCATTGAAAAGCGTATGAAAATGAACGTGATCGGTGAATATTACGACGATTTTGTCGAGGACGCGCCTTGTCCCGAATGTGGCGGCAAGCGACTTGCGCCCAACATTCTGGCAGTCACCGTTGGCGGCAAGAACATTCACGAATTTTGCGAGCTTTCGGTGAAGGATGCCCTTGATTTTGTCAACGGGCTGACACTCACCGATACAGAGGCGCTGATTGCTAAAGAAATCTTAAAAGAGGTCCGTGCCCGTCTTGGCTTTTTGATCAGCGTCGGTTTGGATTACCTGACGCTTGCCCGCAAGGCGGGAACACTGTCGGGTGGTGAGGCGCAGCGCATTCGTCTCGCGACGCAGATCGGCTCGGCGCTCACGGGCGTTCTGTATATCCTGGACGAGCCCAGCATCGGGCTGCATCAGCGCGACAACATCAAGCTGATCCACACCCTGCAACACCTGCGCGACCTCGGCAATAGCGTTATCGTGGTCGAGCACGACGAGGAAACCATGGAAGCCGCCGATCACATTGTGGACGTCGGTCCCGGGGCGGGCATCCACGGCGGCGAGATCGTGGTGCAGGGAACGCCTGCCGATATTATGAATTGCAAGCAGTCACTCACGGGCGCGTATCTTTCGGGCAGAGAAAAAATTCCCGTTCCCAAAACGCGCAGAAGCGGCAACGGCAATTTCCTTCGTGTGAAGGGCGCAAGGCAAAATAACCTCAAGGGCTTGGACGTTGAGATCCCGCTTGGGTGCTTCGTGTGTGTCACGGGCGTTTCGGGATCGGGCAAATCCTCGCTTGTCAACGGCATTCTGTACCCCTATCTTGCAAGCCGTCTCAACCGTGCCGTGATGTACGCGGGCAAGCACGATAAGATCGAGGGGATCGAGCATCTGGATAAGGTCATCGACATCGACCAAAGCCCCATCGGGCGCACACCGCGCTCCAACCCTGCCACCTATACGGGGCTCTTTAATGAGATCCGCGATCTCTTTGCCAAGACTGCCGATGCCAAGGCGCACGGCTATACGGGCGGACGCTTTTCCTTCAACGTTAAGGGCGGCCGCTGCGAGGCGTGTGAGGGCGACGGCGTGAAGAAGATCGAAATGCACTTTTTGCCCGACGTTTACGTCAAATGCGACGTTTGTAAGGGCAAGCGCTATAACCGCGATACCCTTGACGTGCATTACAAGGGCAAAAACATTGCCGATGTGCTGGAAATGACCGTGGAGGAGGGGCTTTCCTTCTTTGACGGTATTCCGTCCATCAAGCGTAAGCTGCAGGCGCTCTTTGACGTTGGACTTGGCTATATCGCCATCGGTCAATCCTCGACAACACTTTCGGGGGGTGAGGCGCAGCGCGTCAAGCTCGCCGAGCAGCTTGCAAGGCGCTCTACGGGCAAGACTATCTATATTCTGGACGAGCCCACCACGGGTCTGCACACAGCAGACGTGGCGAAGCTGATTGAAATGCTGAATCGCTTGGTCGAGGCAGGGAACACCGTGCTTGTTATCGAGCACAATCTTGACGTGATCAAGACCGCCGACCATATCATCGACCTTGGTCCCGAGGGCGGTGAAGGGGGCGGCACACTTGTGGCGACGGGAACGCCCGAGCAGGTGGCGCAAAATCCCTCCTCGTATACGGGACAATATTTGAAGAAATGGTTGGTGAGAAATCAATGATCGAATTGGTTGCCACTTGCCTGTTTGGACTTGAAAAGCAGCTTGGCGAGGAGATCGACGCGCTAGGCTGCAAGCGCCTTGACACGATGGACGGGCGCGTGACCTTTTTAGGAAATGAAGCGGACATTGCACGTGCCAATATCCGTCTGCGCTGTGCCGAGCGCATCTATATCCGCGTGGGCTCCTTTCCTGCGACCACCTTTACCGAGCTGTTTGACGGCGTGCGTGCCCTGCCGTTTGAGGATTTCATCGGCCCCGACGATGCGTTCCCTGTAAAAGGGCACGCCATTCGCAGTAAGCTTTTTTCGGTGCCCGATTGCCAAAGCATCGTTAAAAAAGCAGTCGTAGAGCGGCTTTCCGCCTCGTACGGGCTCAAATGGTTTCCCGAGGAAGGCGCGAAATATCAGATCGAATTTTTCATTTTTAAGGATATCGCCACGCTGATGATCGACACCAGCGGTGTCGCCTTGCACAAGCGCGGCTATCGACCCGCGGCAGGTGCTGCCCCCTTGCGCGAAACGCTTGCCGCCGCAATGGCGCTGACCTCGCGTCCCCGTGAGGATATCCTGTTTTGGGATCCCTTTTGCGGCTCGGGCACCATTGTGATCGAAGCGGCGATGATCCTCAAAAACATCGCACCGGGGCTTGACCGCCGCTTTGCCGCAATGGATTTTGACTGTCTGCATCACGGCATCTGGAAGGATGCCGCAGATGAGGCGCGCGACCTTGTTCGTCGCGACGTTGCTCCCGAGCTTTTCGGCTCCGACTTGGACGAAAAGGTGCTGCAATACGCCCGCGAGAACGCCGAGCGCGCAGGGGTGAGCGATTGCATTCGCTTTTTCCGTGCCGACGCGCGCCACATCGAAAAGCCGAGCGCCGACCGACGGGGAACCGTGGTCTGCAATCCGCCCTACGGCGAGCGACTGATGGAGCTGCGTGAGGTAGAGGCGCTTTACCGCGATATTGGACGGCAATTCGTGCAGCTCGATCCGTGGCAGATCTACGTTTTGACCTCACATCAGAAATTCGAGGCACTTTACGGCAGACGCGCCGATAAGATCAGAAAGCTTTTCAATGGTATGATCCCGTGCAATCTGTACCAGTATTTCCGTCCCAAAAACTAAACAAAAAAGGCGCAAACGCGCCTTTTTTGTTGTTTTTATGAAAAAAGAATGAAAATTTGCACTCCCCTTGCAAATTTTAGAAAAAGTTTGGTTAAAATCCTTGACAAAAGGGAAAAATCGTGCTATATTTTTAATGTGTTTTAGCACTCTCGGATTTAAAGTGCTAAATTCAAGCGAGGGGAGGGGCGATCGTTGGCGACACATAACGGCGGACTCAGTGATCGAAAAAAGCTGATATTAAAGGCTATTGTAGAAGCGCACATTCAGGGCGGCGAGCCCGTGGGCTCAAAATATCTGACCGAAAGTCAGCAGTTGACCTGCTCCTCTGCTACCATTCGCAACGAAATGGCAGAGCTTGAAAGCATGGGCTTTTTGGAGCAGCCCCACACCTCAGCGGGGCGCGTTCCCAGCAAGCAGGGCTACCGTTTTTACGTCGATGCGCTGCTTGAGGAATATGCGATGACCGCAAAGGAGATCGCGCAGATCAACCAGCTCATGAAGGTCAAAATGTCG
The DNA here is from genome assembly GCA_017625065.1 of Clostridia bacterium. GTDB lineage: Bacteria > Bacillota > Clostridia > Oscillospirales > CAG-272 > Firm-07. The sequence continues at coordinate 56,857 of JAGALS010000038.1, forward strand.
GAGCTTGACCGTATTCTTGACAGTGCCTCAAAGGTGGCGTCGTCGCTGACGAACTACACGGGATTTGCTATTAAGCCCCGTTCGCGTTCGATCACGGTCAATCGCTTTGAAACGGCGTTCATTGATAATCACAGCTTCATATTGATCCTTGTCGCATCCGACGGCACGGTCAAAACGCGCAATATCATCGTCGATGCCGAGATCACGCCGCGCACGGTGACAACGGTTTCGGATGTTCTCAACGAGCTTGTCATCGAGCTTGATGCCGATGAGATCAATCTTCCTATTATTATGGAGTTGGAAAGCCGCGTCGGCGACGCCGCGCTCGTGAATGCCGTGATGAAAAGCATCTACGAGGTGCTTGGCGAGCTGGACGGCGGCGAGCTGAAGGTCAGCGGTCTTGACCGATTGCTGCAATATCCCGAATTTGCCGACAGCGAGGACCTTGGTCAGCTGCTTGGCGCATTCGAGCGCAAAGAGGATATCCTTGATCTTGTTTCGGATACCGAGGGTGACGGCGTTCACGCCGTGATCGGCTCCGAGAGCTCGGTCAAGGTCATCAACAATTCCACACTGGTATTTAAGCCCATCAAAAGCAAGGGCAAGACCGTGGGCGCCATCGGCGTGATCGGTCCCTTGCGTATGGACTATGCCCGTGTGCTTGCCACCTTGGAAAATCTTGGCGGTAATATCACACAGCTACTAAATGAACCAAAACACAAAGAAAAAGGAGACAGTCATGACGGATGAGATCATAAAAGAAAATGAAGGATCCGTACAGGAGCCCGTGACCGACGATATCCTTGCCGAAGCCGAGGAGATGAGTCGGGGAGGGAAGGATCAAAAGAAAAAGACACGAAAGCTTGAAGCGGAGGTGCTGGAGGCGGGCAAGAAGCTGACCGAAAAGGAAGCGGAATTGGCGGAGCTGAATGACCGCTATCTGCGTCTTGCCGCCGAGTACGATAACTTCCGTCGCCGCACGGCACAGGAGCGCGACCGTATCTACGACGACGCATACACCAACGCGCTTTCCGCCGTGTTCCCGATTTTGGATAACCTGGAGCGCGCCGCACAGTACGCGGACGGCGAAAACGTGACCAAAGGCGTTGCCATGACACTCAAGGGTGCTGCCGAAACGCTGGAAAAGCTGGGCGTTGTTGAGATCGAAGCGCTTGGCAAGACCTTTGATCCTGTGTATCACAATGCCGTGTTTCACGTAGAGGATGAAGAGTATGGCGAGGGCGAGATCGTTGAGGTGTTGCAAAAGGGCTATATCAAGGGCGATCGCGTATTGCGCTATGCAATGGTCAAGGTCGCAAACTAAACAATTAAAAAAATATAGAAGATAGATTCTTCAAAAAGGAGATTTGAATCATGGGAAAAATTATTGGTATTGATTTGGGTACGACCAACTCTTGTGTTGCTGTTTATGAGGGCGGCGAGCCTAAGGTGATCCCCAATCCCGAAGGCGCGCGCACGACCCCTTCTGTTGTCGCGTTCTCCAAGACGGGGGAGCGTATGATCGGTCAGGTCGCAAAGAGACAGAGCATCACCAACCCCGACCGCACCGTCAGCTCGATCAAGCGCCATATGGGTACCGCCCATAAGGTCGCCATCGACGGCAAGGACTACACCCCTCAGGAAATTTCCGCAATGGTGCTGCAGAAGCTGAAGGCAGATGCCGAGGCATTCCTTGGCAGCCCCGTGACCGAGGCTGTTATTACCGTTCCCGCATACTTTTCCGATGCACAGCGTCAGGCAACCAAGGATGCGGGCAAGATCGCAGGCCTTGACGTAAAGCGCATCATCAACGAGCCCACTGCCGCAGCGCTTGCTTACGGTATGGATAAGGATCAGAACAAGGATCAGACCATCATGGTATTCGACCTTGGCGGCGGTACCTTCGACGTTTCGATCCTTGAAATTTCCGACGGTGTGTTCGAGGTGCTTGCCACCAACGGCGATACCCGCCTTGGCGGTGACGACTTCGATCAGCGTATCATCAATTGGATGGCTGACCTGTTCCAGAAGGAAAACGGTGTTGATCTGCGTAACGACAAGATGGTTCTTCAAAGACTGAAGGATGCCGCAGAGAAGGCAAAGATCGAGCTTTCCGGCATGACCTCTTCTAACATCAATCTGCCCTTCATTACGGCAACCGCAGCAGGTCCTCTGCACTTCGAGGCAACGCTTACCCGTGCCGAGTTTGACCGTATCACCGCAGATCTCGTAGATCGCTGCATGGAGCCTACCCGTAAAGCACTTGCCGATGCAGGCAAGTCTGTTTCCGAGATCGAAAAGGTCCTGCTTGTCGGCGGCTCTACCCGTATTCCCGCCGTTCAGGAGGCTGTGAAGAAGTTCACGGGCAAGGATCCCTTCAAGGGAATCAACCCCGATGAGTGCGTGGCGCTTGGTGCAGCCATTCAGGGCGGCGTGCTTGGCGGCGACAAGACCGACCTTCTGCTGCTTGACGTCACGCCCCTGTCTCTTGGTATCGAAACGCTTGGCGGTGTGTTCAACCGTATCATCGACCGCAACACCACCATCCCCGTAAAGAAGAGCCAAGTCTACTCCACTGCGGCTGACAATCAGACCTCGGTTGAGATCCATGTGCTGCAGGGTGAGCGCGAAATGGCTGCAGGCAACACGACGCTTGGCCGCTTCAACCTTGACGGCATTCCTCCCGCACCCCGCGGTGTTCCTCAGATCGAGGTCACCTTCGATATCGACGCCAACGGCATCGTGAACGTTTCCGCGATGGATAAGGGCACGGGCAAGGAGACCCATATCACCATCACCTCCTCGACCAATATGTCTCAAGAGGATATTGACCGCGCAATGCGCGAGGCAGAGCAGTTTGCCGAAGAGGATAAAAAGCAAAAGGAAGCTGTTGACACCAAGAACCACGCCGAAACCTTGATCTTCCAGAGCGAGAAGACGCTGGGCGAGATCGGCGACAAGGTCAGCGAAGAGGATAAGGCTCCCGTGAAGGAAGCGATCGAGAAGCTGCGCACCACCGTGGCAGGCGGCAACACCGATGCCATCAAGGCAGATACCGAGGCGCTGGAAAAGGCATTCTATGCGTTGTCCGAAAAGCTTTACGCGCAGCAGGGCGGCGCACAGGGCGCAGGCCCCGATATGGGTGCCGATCCCAATATGGGCGGTCAGGCAGACGGTCAGGGCTTCTATAACGCCGATTTTGAAGACAAGAGCAATCAGTAATTGACCCGACGAGTGGGTGTTGCGCCATTGACGCGACACCCATTTGCCGATAGGAGAAAAAATGGCAGATAAACGCGATTATTATGAGGTATTGGGCGTTGATAAAAATGCCGATGAAGCGACCCTGAAAAAGGCGTATCGCTCGATGGCGAAAAAATATCACCCCGATCTCCATCCCGGCGATGCGGAAGCCGAGAAAAATTTTAAAGAGGTCAACGAGGCATACGACGTTCTTTCCGACAGCGAAAAGCGCGCCAAATACGATCAATACGGCCACGCGGCATTTGACCCCGCATCGGGTGCGGGCGCGGGCGGCTTTGGTGGGTTCGGTGGCTTTGGCGATTTCGGTGACATATTCAGCAGCTTTTTCGGTGGTGGCTTTGGTGGCGGCGCACAGCGCCGTAACGGACCGATGCGCGGCGACGATATCGGCGCGCGCGTTTCCATTTCCTTTGAGGAGGCGGCTTTCGGCGTCAAAAAAGAGATCAGCTATAACCGTATCGTCCGTTGTCCCGACTGTTCGGGCAGTGGCGCCGCGAAGGGCACACAGGCCGAGACCTGCGGCAAATGCCGCGGTTCAGGTCAGATGACTGTTACACAGCGGCTTGGCGGTATGCAGTTTAACTCTCAGACCACCTGTGATGCTTGCCGCGGCAAGGGCAAGATCATCAAAAATCCTTGTAACAACTGCCGCGGAACGGGATTTATCCGTATCACCAAGAAGCTGGAGGTCTCGATCCCTGCGGGTATCGACGACGGCGAGCGCATCGCATTGCGCGGCCAGGGCAACGACGGCCGTAACGGCGGTGCCGCGGGCGATCTGATCCTTCAGGTCATGGTCAAGCCCCACGCGATCTTTGAGCGCGACGGATATAACATTTACTGTGAGGTTCCGATCCCCGTGACAGATGCCATTCTGGGCGCGGAGATCGACATCCCGACCCTGGAGGGAACCGAAAAATACAACATTCCCGAAGGCACACAGCCGGGCACGCATTTCACACTGCGCGGAAAGGGTATTCCTTACGTGAACAGCACCCGTCGGGGTGACTTGATCTTCGTGGTGAACGTCGAGATCCCTCATTCGCTCTCGGATGAGCAAAAGGCACAGATCAAGGCGTTTGCGGGTGTGTGCAGGGAAAATAACTATGGCAAAAAATCAGGATTCTTTAAACGGATCTTTGAAAAATTCAACAAGAAATGAGCGAGGATGATATGGACGCTTGCAAGGATTGGACACAGCTAAAGGTCACGGTGCCGCTTTCACAGTTGGACGCGCTGGTGGCTGTGATGAGCATGCTCAATAATAATTTGATGATCGAGGATTACAGCGATATCGATCTGAAGACCTGCTACGGTGATCTGATCGACGAAAGCATTTTGAACGCAGATAAGACGGTGGCCTCGGTTTCGGTCTTTTTGCCGGCAGAACGCCCGTATTCGGATGCGATCGCCTTTCTCAACGAGCGTATGAGCGCCGAGCAGATCGAAGGAAAGATCGAGCTGATCGGCGTGAACGAGGAGGATTGGGCAAATTCGTGGAAGGCGTATTATAAGCCTCTTCACATCGGCCGCCGTATGGTCATCGTGCCTGCTTGGGAGTCCTACGATCCTCAGCCCGACGAGATCATCGTGTGTATGGACCCCGGTATGGCGTTCGGCACGGGCAGTCACGAGACAACAAGACTTGTCATCGAGCTGCTTGAGGAATTGGTCACGCCCGGTATGCGCGTGGCGGACGTGGGCTGTGGCAGCGGCATTCTTGCGATCTGCGCCGCAAAGCTTGGCGCTGCGGAATGCAAGGCTTACGACATCGACCCCGTAGCGGTGCGCGTCGCAAGAGAGAACATCTCCGACAGCGGAATGACCAACGTGAGCTGCGACGTTTCCGACCTCTTAAAGGGTGTAGACCTTGCAGGCGGACAGTACGATCTGATCTGCGCGAATATCGTGGCGGATATCATCATTCGTATGGCGCCCGACGTCGGTAGGTATATGAAGGATGATGCCATTTTGCTGGCATCGGGTATCATCACCGAGCGCGCTGAGGAGGTCATCGAAGCCCTGAATACAAGCCATTTAAAGGTCGTACGCCGCCTGGATGATAACGGTTGGTGCGCCCTTGTTGTGCAAAAAGCATAAAAAAGAAGCCGTGCGGGTCACGGCTTCTTTTTTATGCTTTTTTTCCATCCTGTTAAAAAAAATTTGTCACATTCGTATAAAAAAGGGTAAAAAATCACAAAAAAGAGGTTGACAAATTGGTCAAGTTGCGGTATACTAATAGCACACTTTAAAAAAGGGGGCGATCTGTTGCCGCGTTTCTTTGTAACAAGTAACCAAATCGTCGGCGACACGGTCACCATTACGGGTGAGGACGCGCACCACATCTCACGGGCACTGCGTTGTGCCGTGGGGGATGCGCTGACCGTCTGCGATATGAGTCGCACGGAATACGAGTGTGAGCTCACCGATTTTTTGCCCGACTGTGTCAAGGCAAGGATCGTCACGTCTCACCCCGCCCATACCGAGCCGCCCGTACATATTACACTGTATCAAGCGCTCCCGAAGGGGGATAAGCTTGACACGGTCATCCAAAAGGCGGTCGAATGCGGTGTTTGCCGTATCGTACCCTTTGAAAGCGAGCGCTGTGTGGTAAGGGCGAAGCCCGACAGCGAACAGCGAAAGACCGAGCGCCGTCGGCGCATCGCATGTGAAGCCGCAAAGCAATGCGGCAGAGGGGCGTTGCCCGAGGTGATGGAAACGGTCTCCTTTGGTGAAATGCTACGGCTTGCGGAATCTTCGGATGCCGTTTTCTTTTGCTACGAGGGGGATGGAACGCTTCCCATCGGCACACTGCTTGCAAAAAACAATATTCCTTTCGGTGGTAGCATCGCCCTTGTCATAGGCAGTGAGGGCGGCTTTTCTTTGCAGGAAGCAAGGACGGCGGCAGAGAAGGGCTTTTATATGACGGGCCTTGGTCCCCGTATCCTGCGTACCGAGACCGCTCCGCTTTTTGCGCTTGCCTGCATTTCTTGTCATTTTGAATTATCTGATCTCTAGGTGATCACGAAGATCCGGTTGCGAATTTCCCAAACATCAAATTAGTTCTTTATAAATTCACATAAAATGAAGGATGAGAGGAAAACTATATGTCTAACAGATTGTTCCAGGGCATCATACATCAAATGAAGGAAGCCATTGACCGTGTCATTGGCGTGCTGGATGAAAATGGCGTGATCATTTCTTGCTCAGAGCTTGTGAAGATCGGTGAGATCAGACAAGGCATCCGCGACGAGCTTGCCTACTCCTCGGAGGGGGTTGTGAGTGGCGGATACACCTACCGTCCCGTTTCGGGCGGTGCGAAGGCGGAATATATCGTTTTCGTTGAGGGCGAGGATAAGATGGCAGAGAAGATGTGCAAGCTGCTCTCCATTTCTCTTGGCAACATCAAGAATCTTTATGATGAAAAGTACGATAAGGGCTCTTTCATCAAAAACATCATTCTTGATAACATCCTGCCCAGCGACATTTACATCAAAAGCAAGGAGCTTCACTTCAATACCGAGGAGATCCGTATCGTCTTTTTGATCAAATTCTTTGGCAAGACCGATATGCTGCCCTTTGAGATGCTGCAGAATATGTTCCCGGATAAGTCCAAGGACTACGTGATCAGCGTTGGCGAGCACGACGTTGTTCTGGTCAAGGATATCAAGCCCGGCACAGACGGCAAAGAGATTGAAAAAATGGCAACCAACATTGCCGACACCCTTTGCACCGAGTTCTATACCAAGGTCGCGATCGGTATTTCCACCGCGGTGGATAACATCAAAGATCTGGCACGCGCATATAAGGAAGCGCAGGTCGCCCTTGAGGTCGGCAAGGTGTTTGAGACCGAGAAGAACATCATCAGCTATGAAAATCTGGGTATCGGGCGTCTCATTTATCAACTGCCCACCACCCTTTGCGATATGTTCTTGCAGGAGGTCTTCAAGAAGGGAAGCCTTGAATCGCTTGACCGCGAGACCCTTGTGACCATTCAGGCATTCTTTGAGAATAATCTGAACGTTTCCGAGACCTCCCGTAAGCTGTTTGTACACCGCAATACCCTGGTGTACCGTTTGGAAAAGATCCGCAAGCTCACGGGTCTTGATCTGCGTGAGTTTGAGCACGCGATTACCTTCAAGGTGGCTTTGATGGTCAAGAAATACCTCAATTCCAAGCCGCTTAAGTTCTGATCCTAGCTTTCACAGTTTCAACTTTTTCATCAATTCCAATATCAGAAAGGATTTGTATGAATCTGCGTTTTTCCATTCCTCCCGAGGTCCTTCGTCAAAGGGGAGCAGAGATCTCTCAGCTTATGATGGGCGTTTTGCCCGGCTCTGCGACACACATTGACGAGGGCAGGGGAATTTTATTCGTTACACTTCCGCAGGGTCTTCACCCCGCTTTGGCGACCGATACCGTCATCCGTGCGCTTGCGGGGATCGGTATTACGGCGTATTTTATGGCAGATGCTCCCAATTATGTTCCGCCGATCCAGGTCGGTGAGAAAAAACGGCGCGGTGTATCGTTGCCGGTCTTTATCGTTTCCCTGATCGCCGTGGCATTGGCGGCTTGTATTTTGACGGTCTTTACTTCGGGAGCGCTTTCCGGCGCTTGGAGATTGGGCGCCGATCAAACGCTTGGAACAGGCGATCAAAAAGGCGAGGATTACGCCGGTAAGATCGCGCTGGTCGATATGATTTTCGAAGAGTATTCACTCTACGATACAAAAGGGGAGCGACTGCTTGACGAAATGCTTCGCGCCTATGCCGCCGCAACGGGCGACACCTATGCCGCTTACTATACCGAAGAAGAATATCAGGAGATGATTGCCGAAAACAATGCCCAAATGGTGGGCATTGGCATTCGTGCTATTGAGGATTCCGAGTATCACGATATTTTGATCATCAGTGTGATGCCCGATTCACCTGCACTTGAGGCAGGACTTCAACCGGGCGACCGCATTACCGCGATCGGCTCTGGCGAGGGAAAAGCTCTGGTTTTTGACATCGGCTACCACGCCGCTATCAATCGCTTGCGCGGTGAGGCAGGAACAGTTGCCGAGTTTACTGTTGTGCGCGACGGGCAAGAGCTTGCGTTTTCGGTTGTGCGTGCCGCCGTGCAGACGCAGTCTGTCGAGGCGCACGTCAGCGAAAGCAATCCTACCGTCGGTGTCATCCGCATTATGCAATTTGACACGTCGACCCCCACACAGTTCAAGCAAGCTATGACCGATATGCTTGGCAGTGGCTGCAATCGCTTCGTTTTTGACGTGCGTAACAATCCCGGCGGAGATCTGAAGTCCATCAATGCTGTGTTGTCCTATTTTTTGAATAAGGATGATACCATTCTGATCACGACGCAAAAAGACGGAAGCAGCACGGTTTATCAGGTGCAGGCAAATACCTATACCGATCAGTACGCGAGCTGCAGTGTGGCTGAAGCCGAGATCGGTATGTATCGCGGATATCCTATGGCGATCCTGACAAACGGTAACACCGCAAGCGCGGCAGAGCTCTTTACCGCTGTTTTAAAGGAATATCAGCTTGCTGAGGTCTTTGGCACGACCACCTATGGCAAGGGCGTGATCCAAAGCATCATCCATCTGGAACAATGGGGATATAAAGGCGCTGTCAAGCTGACGGTCGGGTATTATAGCCCACCCTCAGGCGTCAATTACGACGGCGTTGGTATTGCTCCCGATTTCGAAGTCTCTTTAAGCGAAGAAGCCGCGAAAAAGAATCTGTATCTGCTCGGCGAGAGCGAGGATGCTCAGCTTCTTGCAGCGATCAATCATTTACAAAGCAAATAATATAAATTTTAATAGATCGAAGGAGAACCGTTATGGCAATCGATAAGAAGAAAACAATGACACAGGAAGGTTATGACGAGCTTGTAAAGGAGCTTCGTTGGCGTGAGGGCGAGGAGCGCGAGCGCATTAAGAATGATATCGTCGTCGCGCGCGGATTCGGCGACCTTTCCGAGAACGCCGAGTATGATGCCGCACGTAACGCTCAGGCAGAGAACGAGGCACGCATCCTTCAGCTAAAGTCGGATATTGAAAATGCCGAGATCCATGATGCTTCCAAGGCAGTACAGGGTGTTATTGACATCGGTTCTACCGTAAAGGCTGTGGACGAGAGCGACGGCAGCGAGGTCACCTTCCGCATCGTCGGCTCTAACGAGGCAAACGTAGCAGAGGGCAAGATCTCCGACCTTTCCCCCGTTGGCAGAGCCTTGATCGGCCACCGTGCAGGCGATGTGGCAACAGGAACGGTAGAAGCATCCGGCTTTACCTTCTCTTACCGTATTCTGGACGTGACCAGAGACTAAAAGGAGACCACTATGGCTGAAGAAGTGAAGAACCAAGCTGCTGCTGCGGCCCAAGAAGTCAATATTGGTGATATTTTGCGTGTGCGCCGCGAAAAGCTTGCCGCACTGCGTGAGGCGGGCAACGACCCCTTCCAGATCACCAAATATCCGCAGGATGCCTATTCTGCCGACATCAAGGAGCGCTTTGCGGATCTTGAGGCAGAGGCAGAGACTGAGGTCGAGGTCTGCCTTGCGGGCCGTATGATGACCAAGCGCGTGATGGGTAAGGCCAGCTTTGCTCATTTGCGCGACGATAAGGGCGATATTCAGATCTACGTTCGCCGTGACGTGATTGGTGAAGAGGAATATGCGGGCTTTAAGAAGATGGATATCGGTGATATCGTCGGCGTGAAGGGCATCGTGTTCCGCACCAAGATGGGCGAGCTCAGCGTACGCTGCACAGAGGTGAAGCTCCTTGCAAAGAGCCTGCTGCCCCTGCCCGAAAAGTTTCACGGCCTGAAGGACCAGGAAATGCGCTACCGTCAGCGCTACGTGGATCTGATCATGAATCCCGAGGTCAAGGATACCTTCGTCAAGCGCAGTATGATCCTGCGCGAGCTGCGCGCTTTCCTTGATAGCAAGGGCTTTTTGGAGGTCGACACCCCCATTCTGACCCCCTTTGAGATCGGTGCCAGCGCCCGTCCCTTTATGACCCACCACAATACCTTGGATATGGATATGGTGCTTCGTATCGAGACCGAGCTTTACTTAAAGCGCCTGATCGTCGGCGGTATGGACCGCGTGTACGAGGTCGGACGTATTTTCCGTAACGAGGGTATGGACCCCAAGCACAACCCCGAATTTACCAGCATTGAGCTGTATCAGGCATACACCGACTATCACGCACTCATGGACTTGGTCGAGGAGATGATGCGTACCGTTGCCGAAAAGGTCTGCGGCAGTCTGGTCATTCCTTACTGCGGTCATCAGATCGATCTTGGCCATTGGGAGCGTATGACGATGCTTGAGGCAGTCAAGAAGTACAGCGGTGTTGACTTTAACGAGATCCACAGCGACGAGGAAGCGATCGCCATCGCCAAGGAAAAGCACGTGGAGCTGCCCGAGGTACCCACCAAGGGTGCGATCCTTGCCGAGTTCTTTGACGCATTCGTCGAGGAAAAGCTGATCCAACCCACCTTCATTTACGACTATCCCGTCGAGATCAGCCCGCTTGCAAAGCGCAAGCCAGAGGATCCCGCATATACCGAGCGCTTTGAGTATTTCATTAACGCCACCGAGTTCGGCAACGCCTTCTCAGAGCTCAACGACCCCATCGACCAAAAGGAGCGCTTTGAGCGCCAGGTCGCAGAGCGCAAGGCGCTCGATCCCACCTGCCGCGCACAGGTCGATTACGACTATGTGACCGCGCTTGAGTACGGTCTGCCTCCCACAGGCGGTCTTGGCTTTGGTGTCGACCGTCTCGTGATGCTGCTCACCGACAGCGCGTCGATCCGCGACGTTTTACTGTTCCCGACGATGAAACCCATTGACTGAAATTGACGATCGCCTCCCTTGGTTTTCACGGGGAGGCGATCTGCCTATTGAAAGCCGCTTGATGCGGGAAAGGATTGCAAATGCACGATTCCGAAAACAAAAGAGAAGAGAAGCTGCAAGGGCGTGATATACAGCTTGGCGGCGGCGCAGCCCGCGCCGAACGACAGCACGGCAAGCTTTATCTTTGGTTTGACAACTTTTGGTATCATCACAAGTGGAAAACGATCATCATCAGTTTTTTTGCCATAGTGGCGCTTATTTGCATACTGCAAATGTGCGGAAAAGAGAAGAGCGGTGACATCAACGTGGTGGCTGTTGGACCGTACAACTTCATCAGCGAGGATTCGGGGATAACCGACCTCAAAAACTGCCTTGCGACCTATCTGCCCGCCGATTATGACCAGGACGGTGTCAAAAAGGTGGACATCGTCAATTATACCGTGTACTCCGAGGAGCAGATCGTCGCCTTGCGCGGTCAGGATGTTTTCATCAATACCGCGAACAATAAAAATGAATATGACAATTTTTATAGCTATGTGAAAACGGGTGAAGCGTCGGTCTTGCTGCTGGATCCTTGGCTCTATGAGGAAATGAAGGGTAAGCTGATCGACCTGAACGCGCTGCTTGGCTATATGCCAAATGGTGCGATCAGCGGTGTTGATGCGGACGGAAAAAATGTTTGCTACGGTGTGCGATTGGGCGACACCGCGCTGTATCGGGAAAATAACAGTATGAAAATTCTGCCCGAAGACACCGTGATCTGCCTGGTCACGCCTTTATTTATGGGCAAAAACAGCGACGAGGCAGAATTTGCAAAGGCGAAGGACTTTATCGTTGCCTTGATCGGAAAAGAATAAATCAAAAGACCGCCGAGCCTCGGCGGTCTTTCGATTTATCATTTTAACATAGACAAAGGAGAACCGTTGCACTCAAGAATAGTTGCATCCAACAGCTCGGCATCCTCGGGGTCGTGGGTCACAAGTATCACAAGCGCGTGCTTTGTCGCTTCCTTGATGATGGACGCGATGCGCGATTTCAGCTCGGGATCAAGCGCCGAAAACGGCTCGTCAAAAAGGAAGAGATCGCCCCCGTAAGCAAGAGCGCGCGCAAGCGAGAGCCGCTGCTTCATACCGCCTGAAAGCTCGCCCGGAAGCTGTCTTGCGGCATCGGAAAGCTCAAATGCGGCAAGCCACTTTGCGGTCATTTCGGCGGCATCCTGTCGCTTTGACAAAACCAATTTGATGTTGTCTTCACAATTTAGCCAAGGAAGCAATCTTGGCTCTTGAAACGACATCGCGATTTGCCCATGTGTGCTTGTTATAGCGCCCGAATCGGGCTTTGAAAGCCCCGACAGGAGATGCAAAAGCGTCGTTTTACCGCATCCCGAGGGTCCCATCAGGGCAAAGCAGCCTTTATCGGGAAAGGTGAAGGATAGATTGGAAATAACGGTTTTTTCGTCATAACTGCGAGTGACGTCAGTGAGCTTGATCATACGTTTCCTCCTCTCGATAGGTGTGCTTTTGCGCCTTTTTCAAAAGAGCAAGTGTACCCCATTCCACAAGCGCGCTGATGAGGATGACGATCAACGTCCAAGCGAAAAGCGCGTCGGTCTCCAAATACATTTTTCCGTCGTAAATACCAAGACCGATCGAGCGCTTGGGCAGACACAGCACCTCTGCAGCGATACCCGCCTTCCAGGCAAGGGCGATCGCGGAGCGACAAGCCGCAAGAAAATAGGGGAAAAGGGAGGGAATACGGATGGATATCAGCTGTTGTCGCCCTGATAAGTTGAAAACTTTCGCCATTTCCAAGAGCTTACGGTCGGTTTGCAGCAATCCCTCGCGCACGTTGCTCCACACGATGGGGAGCGCCATAATAAAGGCGATGAACAGCGGTACGCGGTCACGTCCCACCCAAAGCAGCACCAAAAAAATGACCGAAGCCACGGGAGTGGCCTTGCAAAGTGTCAGCAAGGGCGAGAATAGATGGTGACAGAAGGGGCTTTTGACCGTCAGCATTGCCAAAAGTACGCCAAAAAGCAGCGCCAGAGCGATGCCGAGCAGAATTCTGACAAGAGACATCAGAATGGCAAGCCAAAAGTCACCTGTCAGCGCAAGGTGGCCAACGGTCTGCACCACGGCGATCGGTGTAGGGAGTAGAAGGGGCTTATTTAACAGCGCCGCCAGAAGCCACCAAACCCCTATCCAAAAAAGAATGGATAGGGGAAGGTAGAGCCGACGGGGGAGTCGAATGACTTTCATTGTATGATTACGCGCCGTAATAGAAATCCTCGGCGGGCAGAGCGCCACCGATGGAATTCTCGGGCATAGCGGCGAGGAAGGTTTCCATCGCGGTCTTCATTTCCTGACCGTCGATATAACAGAAGTTGCATTTCGGAATGGCCTTTGCGGCAACGGGGGCTTGCTCAAAAATGCCTGCTGTCTTGATCATTTCGGAAGCATTAGCAGGGTTTTCGACCACGAAATTGATCGATGCCTCGTATTCCTCAAGGAACTGCTTGATCTCATTGGGATGCTCCTCAACAAACGCCTTGCGAGCCACGATGCAGCCCTGTACAAGCGAGCCGGGTGTAAAGTGCTTATCCCACTCGGCGGTCAGATCAAGGGCAGCAGAAAGTGTCACGCCTTGATTTGCCTGTGTGGCTTTAGTGGTAGCGATGGTGACCATCGGCTCGGGCAAAACGGCATAATCCACAAGACCCGAAGCAACAGCATCGCGCAGGGCGGCGGGCTCGGCATAGGTGGTGCTGTCAAGCGTTACATTTGTGACGGCGGCCTTATCGATCAAAGCCTCGGTGATGAAGGTGGGGTTGGTGGCAGGAACGTAGACCGTCTTTCCCGAAAGATCGGCAAGAGAGGTGGGTGCGGTGACCTTGGCGGTGTTTACAACAAGATAAAGCACACCGCGGGTGTTGAGTGCCAGCAGCACGACACCGCCCTCCGTTTTGTTATAAAGCGCGGAAGCGGCGTTGGTGGGCAGAGCTGCGATATCGGCGGTGCCGTTGATCAGGGCAGCCTGCACGTTGGGGGCGCTTGTTTCAACGGTGAATTCGTAGTTGAGCGCGGCTTCGCCCTTGGTATCGGCATCGATCAGCTGTGCCATACCAAATCCCGTGGTGCCGTTCAGAGTCCAGATGCGAATCGGGAGTTCTTTATCGACCTTTTGGCAGCCCGCAAGCAAAGGGAGCGTTGCGAGCAAAGTGAGAGCGAGTAAGAATGCGATGAGTTTTTTCATGGTGGTTTTCCTTTCTTTTGGGTGAAATTATTGATATTTTCGCAGGATCTTTTCCTGTGATATCACGGTGATCGTTTTGCCGCTGCGGCTGATCAGCCCTTCGCCCTCTAATTTATCCAAAGCGCGGTAAAGTGAGGCGCGGCCGAGATCCAGCATTTCGGCAAGTGAAGAAATGGCAGAGGGGAGTACAATGGTCTGCTGATCCTCCGAGATCAGCCATAATGCCAGCTTTCGCTCGGCGCTTCCTGCCGTAAAGCACTGTATTTTTCGGTTCAGAAAGCGAACGCGGTCCGATAAAAACGAGAGATATGCATTGCGAAAGCCTTCATCCTTCGCAAGCAGTGCTTGAACCGCCTCCAAAGAAACAAATAACAATGAACAAGTGCTTTTCGCCTTGATTTGTGAGAAAGGCGGTTTACCTTCGCAAAAAAGGGAGGCTGCACCGAAAACGGCGGGAGCGTTCAGTGTTCGCAAAATGACGTTCTTTTCGTTGTCGGCGGAGTGAATTTCAAGCTGGCCTTGCAACAAAATGCCAAGACAGCGTTGCGTGGCAGAGCTGACATCCTCGTCTTTTTTTGCCTCGACGGGCGCTTGCACGTGCTCCGCAAGCCATTTTACAAGCACGGTTTTGTCTGTGTTTTTAAAAAGAGGAAGCGCGGATAGGACGTTTGCATATTCCAAGACAGTATTCATACAACCTCCTTTTGTCTCAAATGAGACAATTATAGTATAGGATAGATTTGCCCTTTTGTCAACAGTATCTTTGAAATAAAACTTAATTTTAAAAAAAGACTTTACATTTGTTGAATTTATTAGTATAATATTAAAAGTATGTGTATCTGTTTTGGAGGTCGCATTTATGAGTATACAGAAGCTTTGGTTTGGAAACTTGCCCGACGGGCGTGCGGTGCATCGCTATATTTTGCAAAACAAAAACGGTATGACCGTCTCGTTGCTTGATTTTGGCGGTGCTGTGCAGCAGATCCTTGTGCCTGACCGCAATGGCAGATTTACGGATGTCGTGGGCGGTTATGATAATATTTTGGATTATTATTACGGTGACGGCTATCAGGGCGCTTTGATCGGCCGCTTTGGCAACCGCATCTGCCGCGGCAAGTTCACCCTGGACGGCAAGGATTACAATGATCTGTATATCAATAACGGTGTCAATCACCTCCACGGCGGCAAAGAGGGCTTCAGCCACAAGATCTGGGAGGCAACGCCTGTTGACGGTGACGAACCCGAGCTTCGCTTGCATTACGTTTCTGTTGACGGCGAGGAAGGATACCCCGGCACACTTGACGTCACCGTGACCTACACCCTCAAAGCAACGAATGCGTTGTCGATCCGCTACGTGGCAACGACCGATCAGCGCACGGTACTGAATCTGACCAATCATACCTATTTCAATCTCGGTGGCTTTGCAAGCGGTAAGGTCTTTGACCACGTTTTGCAATTGGATGCCGACACCTATTTGCCGACCGATGATACCTTGATCCCCACGGGAGAGCTGAAAAGCGTTGCGGGAACGCCCTTTGATTTCCGTACGCCCAAGGCCGTCGGCAAGGATTTCTTTGCCGATAACGAGGATCTGAAATTGGCAGGCGGTTACGACCATTGCTTTAACTTTGTCGGCGGCGAGAGCAAGGAGCCCGTTTGGCGCGCGACACTCTATGAGCCTGTAAGCGGTCGGGAAATGAAGGTCTATACCAATCAACCCTGCGTGCAGTTCTATAGCGGAAACTTTTTGAACAACGCCGAGCATCCCTTCAAGGGCGGGTATCCGCAAGGGACGCAAAACGCGCTCTGCCTTGAAACGCAGCATATGCCCGATGCCATGAATCATAAAAACTTCACCAATGTTATCCTTACTCCCGGTGAAGTGTACGATTATACCACCGAGTATGCATTTTCAGTGAAATGATTGAAGGAGAAGACTGATATGACGAGAGAAGAATTGTGCGCAAAGCGGGAAGAGGTGCTTGCAGCTTATTCCCATATTGGCACTGTGAATTACTGCGAAAGATACGGCAGCGGACACATCAACGACACGTTTTTAACGGTGAGCAACACGGGGAAGCGGTATATTTTCCAAAGAATCAATCACGTTGTTTTCCCGGAGCCTGAAAAAATGATGGAAAATATCCTTTCCGTGACCGAGCACATTCGCAAAAAGGTGGAGCTGGAGCAGGGAGACGTGGAGCGCGCGACGATCGTGGTGGTTCCGACCGATACGGGGGCTCCTTTCTATCGGGATAGCATCGGCTGCTATTGGCGTATGTACGAATTCACCGAGCGTACCGTCACCAAGGATCGCGTGGAATCAAAAAAGGAATTCTATCAGTGTGGCGAGGCGTTTGGCCGCCTGCAGGGCTGGCTTTCGGATTTCCCCGCTGAAAAGCTTTACGAAGCGATCAAGGATTTCCATAACACCCCTGTGCGCTATCAGAATCTGATGCGCGCCATTGAAAAAGATCCCAAGGGTCGTGTTGCCGAGGTGCAGGATGAGATCAATTTCGTTAAAGAGCGCTTTGAGTTTGTGCAGACTTTGGAAAAAGCATATGCAAGCGGTGATCTGCCCTTGCGTGTGACGCACAACGATACCAAGCTCAACAATATTTTGTTTGACGAAACGACCGTCGAGCCGGTCTGCGCGATCGACCTTGACACGATCATGCCCGGCTATTCCGTCAACGATTTCGGTGATTCCATCCGCTTTGGCGCGAATACCGCTGCCGAGGACGAGACCGATCTGTCGAAGGTGTCGCTTGACCTTGACCTTTATCGTACCTATGCCGAGGGCTTTTTGAAGGGCTGCGGCGGTAAGCTGACCAAAACGGAGATCGAGCTTTTGCCTATCGGTGCCCGTATGATGACGCTGGAATGCGGCATTCGTTTCCTGACCGATTACATTGAAGGCGATACCTATTTCCGCATTTCCCGTCCTTCTCACAACCTGGACCGTTGTCGCTGCCAATTCGCGCTGGTGCTGGATATGGAGCGCAAGGCAGAAGAGATGAAGCTGATTTAACCAATAAAATTTCATTTTTCACCCTCAAGCAACATAAGTTGTTTGGGGGTGATTATTTTGAAAAAAGCTTTTGCAAAAATTTTTTGCGTATTCCTTGCGATCCTGTTGCTTTTCGCGGGTACTGTTTCTGTGTGTGCCGAATCGGACACGGCTTTGATCAATGAGGCTGCAACAAATGCAGATGCGGGAAAGGGAACGTTGTCGCTGCCTTGTGCATCAGCCATTTTGATGGATGCCAAGACGGGAACGGTGATCTATGAGCAAAACGCGGACGAAGCGCTGCCGCCGGCGTCGGTGACAAAGATCATGACCTTGCTTTTGGTGATGGAGGCAGTAGACGCGGGCAAGATCGCTCTTGGTGATATGGTCACAGTCAGCGCGAACGCCGCATCGATGGGCGGCTCGCAGGTCTACCTGAAGGAAGGGGAGACGATGAGTGTTGAGGAGATGCTCAAATGCGTGGTGATCGCCTCTGCCAACGATTGTGCCGTAGCGCTGGCCGAATACGTGGCAGGGAGCGAGGAGGGCTTTGTTGATGCGATGAATCAAAGAGCCGCAGAGCTTGGTATGGTGAACACGCATTTTGAGAACACGAACGGCTTGGACGACACCGCAACCAACCACGTGACCTCTGCAAGAGATATTGCCATTATGTCAAGAGAGCTCATTTCGCATCCGAAAATTCTGCAATACAGCGGCATCTGGATGGATACCATCCGCGACGGCAGCTTTGGCCTGACCAATACCAACCGTTTGGTGCGTTTTTATCCGGGGTGCACGGGACTGAAAACAGGCTCCACGTCAAAGGCCAAGTTCTGTATCAGCGCCACGGCAGAGCGAGACGGCCTTTCGCTGATCTGCGTGATCATGGCGGCACAAACAAGGGACGAGCGCAATGCCGCCGCCGTGAAGCTTTTGGATTATGGCTTTGCCGGTTTTTCTTCCTATCACTCTGATGCGGGGGAAAATACCGTTCGCGTGGAAGGCGGTGTCTTGCCCAAATGTCAGGTGCGTTATGAAGAGTTCAATGCTTTGATCCCCAAGGGGCAGAGCGCATATGTGGAAAAGCTCGTGGAGCTGCCTGATACACTGACAGCTCCGCTGTTGGCGGGCGACGAGGTGGGGAAGGTCGCGTTTAAGCTCAATGGCGAGGAGATCGGCTGCGTACCGATAAGAGTAACAGAGCCAATTGAAAAAATCGGTTTTGGAACGCTTTTTTGCCGTTTGCTGTCGCAATTTTTGCTAATGTGAAAATAAAAATAAAATATATTGAGAAAATATTGCATTTTTAAAAGGAATATTGTATAATTATACCTGATCAATTTCATTTTTGTAGAAGGCAGGTTAATTATGTCGATTCGTCTTGTTGATTCTTACGTGAATTCATTTGTCAGCGCAAAGGAATGCGCCGATATGCAGGCGGTAGTGACCGCGGCACACACCACGCTTCATGAGAAAAGCGGAAAGGGAAATGCTTTTTTGGGGTGGCTTGATCTGCCTCGCGATTATGATAAGGAAGAATATGCCCGTATCAAGATCGCTGCCGATAAGATCCGCAGATCCTGCGACGTGTTTATCGTCATCGGTATCGGTGGCTCCTATCTTGGCGCGCGCGCTGTGATCGAATTCTTGAAATCTCCGCTTTACAATAATTTGAAGAAGGACGGACCTGAGATCTACTTCTCGGGCTGCAACATCAGCGCTTCCCATATGCAGGAGCTGCTTTCGATCTGCGAGGGCCGCGACGTTTGCATCAATGTGATCTCCAAATCCGGCACCACCACCGAGCCTGCTGTGGCGTTCCGCATCTTCCGTGGCTTGCTGGAGCAGAAATACGGTGTCGAGGGTGCAAAAGAGCGCATTTTCGTGACTACTGACCGCGCTAAGGGCACCTTGAAGGGCTTTGCCGATCAAGTCGGTTACGAGACCTTTGTGGTTCCCGATGACGTCGGCGGACGTTTTTCCGTGCTGACCGCTGTCGGATTGCTGCCCATCGCTGTTGCCGGCATCGATATCGACGGCCTGATGCAGGGCGCGAACGATGCGCGCGAGGCGTTGACAGACCCCGATATTGCAAAGAATGATTGCTACAAGTATGCTGCACTTCGCAACATTCTCTATAATAAGGGCAAAACCACCGAGATCCTTGTGGGATACGAGCCCTTTATGCAGACCTTCAGCGAATGGTGGAAGCAGCTTTACGGCGAGAGCGAGGGCAAGGAAAACAAGGGTATTTATCCTTCCTCTGTGATCTTTTCCACCGATCTGCACTCTCTTGGTCAGTATATCCAGGAGGGCGTACGCAATCTCTTTGAAACTGTGATCTCGATCGGTGATACGGGCGTTACACAAACGATCCCGAACGATCCCGCAAACATTGACGGGCTCAATTTCCTTTCGGGTAAGGATCTGAACTACGTCAACAGTATGGCGCAGCAGGGAACCCTGTTTGCTCACGTCGATGGCGGTGTTCCGAACGTTGTGCTTCAGCTCGAGGACCGCTCCGCGCATTCTCTTGGCTATATGATCTACTTCTTTGAAAAGGCTTGCGCCATTTCGGGCTACATTCTGGGGGTCAATCCCTTCGATCAGCCCGGCGTTGAGGCATATAAAAAGAATATGTTTGCTCTGCTCGGTAAGCCCGGTTATGAGGAGCAAAAAGCGGCTTTGGATGCACGCATTGCCGCACTTTGACAGACAAACGACAAAATGCAGTAAATTTTGGCAAAAAAATGCTGAAATTTACTGCATTTTTTATAAAAAACCTCTTGAAATGCATTCAATTTTCGTGTATAATGTAGATGTAGACGGAAGGTAGTTCCGTTTTAGATCATATTTGGAGGATAAAGCTATGCTGAAATTGATGATTGGTGTAAAAGGAACCGGAAAGACAAAGACCTTGATTGAAAAGGTGAACACTGCTGCCGCTACTTCCAGCGGAAATGTGGTCTGTATCGAAAAGGGTACAGTGCTTCGCTTTGATATCAAATCCAAGGTTCGCTTGATCGACACCGAAGAATATCTCATTCACGATGCAGGCGCTTTGTATGGCTTTATTGCAGGTATATTGGCTAGCAACTATGACGTGACCGATCTCTTTGTTGACAACACCTTGAAGATCTGCAACGGCAACGTTGCCGCGCTCGAGGCTTTCCTTGGCGAGGTCGAGGCTTTGCTTGCAAAGCACGATGTGAATGTCTTTATGACCGCTTCGATCCCCGCGGAAGAAGCGAGCGACGCCGTTAAAAAGTATCTTTGATAAAAGCAAAAAACTCCCGAAGCCACGGCTTCGGGAGTTTTTCTTATTGGTTGCTTCGGCGCTCGGCAAGCTGCATACAGCCAAGCGAAAGCAAGTAGCCAAGAAAACCGGGAATAAAAACAAGAAGGAGCGCGTAAAGGGCAACGATCGGGATGTCTTTTGCGGAAAAACCGTATCCGACAAGGGAGAAGGCGATCTCGCCGATCACGTAAGAGATCAAACGAAGCGCCGTCACTGCGATCATACCCCAAAGCGCAGCGCACTGCAAGGGGTTGTTGCGGCGAAAGAGGCCTCGAAGCGGGAAGAACTCACCGCGAGGGGTAAAGTCCTGTCCAAGTGTTGCCGAGGCATTTTGGAGCCTCTGATTTTCGCTTTGAAGCGATGTGATCCATTGATGAGAAAGGAAGATCACCAGCACAAGCTCCGCGATCTCGATCAGGATCGAAACCAGATACGAGGTGAAGTCGGCTGTCAGATCAAGTGAGCCGCGGACAATGGAAATGGCGATGATCGATGAGAGATATTTAAAAAGCAACGCGCCGCCGAGCAGGATGTAAAGAGGGCGGCATTTTTTTATGCCGTAATGATAAATACCGTGGATCAAAAATCCAAACGAGGCGGCAATACCAAGTATTTCAGATAAATTAAAAAACAAATCGACGACATCTAACCATATTGTGGCAGTCAAAACGATATCGGTGGACAGAAACTGATACAACGGCGCGAGTATGCAACCGTATACCGCATAGATGCCAAAAACCACAAGGGCAGATAGGCGCAGAGCTTTGCGTTCCATAAGAACTCCTTTGACTAAATTCTATCAATGCTCCTATTATATCACACTTCAAGCGGAAATGCAAATTCTTTTGCATAAAAACGGTGCTTTTTTCATAGGATAAAAGAAAACATACGTTGAGGTGAGACTGTGGAACAGTATCCTATGGATTATCAGGCATTCAGTGAATTTATAGCAGGACTTCAAGAAAGCGAGATTGCAGATGTCTCTGTGCTGACGCGCTCGATCCTTGGGCGCGAGATCCCGTTGATCACGCTTGGAAAAGGAAAGCACGCGGTGCTTTACGTGGGGGCACATCACGGGATGGAGGGGATCACCTGTGGTGTGCTGCTTGATTTTATTGCTGATTATATCAGGCAATATGAGAAAAAAACGACGGTTTATGACTATCCGATGCAGTATTTGTTTGAGCATCGGCGCATTTATGTTGTGCCGATGCTCAATCCCGACGGTGTGGAATATGCCGTTCACGGTGTCGCTGAAAACAACCCTTTGCGCGAGCGTGTTATAAAAATGAACAAAAGCGAGGATTTTTCAAATTGGCAAGCGAACGCAAGGGGTGTTGATCTCAATCACAATTATGACGCAGGATTTTTAGCGTATAAAAGAAAAGAAGCAGAGGCAGGGATCGTTGGCGGAGCCCCCACGCGGTATAGCGGAGAATACCCGGAATCCGAGCCTGAAACGGCGGCTTTATGCCGTTTCCTTCGTTTTCAGCGCGAGGAGATCAAGGGTATTTTGACACTTCACACGCAGGGTGAGGAGATCTTTTGCAGCTGCGAGGATAATCTGACGGCGAAAACGATGTCGGTCGGGCGTGTTATCTCTCGCTTTACAGGATATCGCTTAGCGCGTCCCGAGGGGCTTGCCGCCTTTGGGGGACTGACGGATTGGTGCATATCCACCCTTTGCCGCCCTGCTTTTACTTTGGAGTGCGGAAAAGGGAAAAATCCCTTGCCGCCCACGCAGCGTCCACTCATTTACGAGCGTCTGCGGCGCACACTTTTTTCTTTTTCTTGCCTTGTTTGAGCACAAAAGGGCTGACGAAATGCTTCGTCAGCCCTTTTGTTATGATTGATGGTCGTCAAAAAAGTTCATCTGCTCTCCGTTTTTGGTCTGATTGTGAAAGGGGAGTCCCAAGTGCTCGTACGCGAGACGGGTGACACAACGTCCGCGCGGCGTTCTGGAAAGGAACCCGATCTGCATCAAGTACGGCTCGTAAACGTCCTCAAGCGTGATTGCTTCCTCGCCGATCGTGGCGGCAAGCGTTTCCAGGCCCACGGGACCGCCGTCGTAGAATTTGATAATGGACATCAGCATACGGCGGTCGATCTGATCAAGGCCAAGACCGTCGATCTCCAGCTGTTGCAGGGCGTAATTGGCGATCTCGGAGGAGATCGAGCCGTCGCCCTTGATCTGTGCAAAGTCGCGCACGCGCTTCAGCAGGCGGTTTGCGATTCGGGGGGTGCCTCTTGAGCGCGAGGCAATCTCGATACAGCCGTCCTCTGTAATTTCCATACCAAGGATCGAGGCGCTGCGTTTTACAATGGATGCAAGCTCCTCGGGAGTATATAGATCAAGCTTCAAAAGCACACCGAAACGGTCGCGCAAGGGGGTGGAAAGCTGTCCTGCACGTGTGGTAGCGCCGATCAAGGTGAATCGGGGCAGATCAATGCGGATACTGCGTGCCGCAGGACCTTTTCCGATGATAATATCAAGCGCATAGTCCTCCATTGCGGGGTAAAGGACCTCCTCGACCGCACGGGAAAGGCGATGGATCTCGTCAATGAAAAGCACATCGCCATCCGCGAGATTTGTCAAAAGTGCGGCAAGATCACCTTGCTTTTCGATCGCAGGGCCCGAGGTCACGCGGATATTCACGCCCATTTCGTTTGCGATGATGTTAGAAAGCGTGGTCTTACCAAGACCGGGAGGGCCGTAAAGCAGCACGTGATCAAGCGAATCGCCGCGCTTTTTGGCGGCATCAATATAGACCTTCAGGTTTTCCTTGACCTTTTCTTGTCCCACGTAGTCCTCAAGGGTCTGCGGACGAAGGGAATTGTCTGCATTTTCTCTATCCTCACCTGTTTCAATGGTTGAAAGAATGCGATTTTCAAAATCAAGCTCGTTGTCACTGCCAAAGTTCAATTCAGAACCAAAGTCCATTTCCTCAACCTCCTTATCTCATCAGCTTTTTCAGCGCAGCGCGAATGATATCTTCTGTTCCCATAGCCGAGGTATCAATGGTATGCAGAACAGAAAGCACCTCGGTGCGGTTATAGCCAAGCACCAAAAGCGCCTCTTGCGCTTCACTGACGTTTCCGCCGGAAAGCGCCGCGGTAGATATCGATGCAGCGGAAGCGGGGGCATCGCCGAACGTGGGAAGGGTGCCCTCTGCCATCATCTTATCCTTTAGCTCCAATATAATACGAGCTGCGGTTTTTGGGCCGATGCCGTTTGCCTTGGCGATCGACTTTTTATCCTCGGTGCAAACGGCAAGCGCAAACTTTTCGGGGGAGAAGCAAGAAAGGATCGCCATTGCCGCTTTTGGACCGACACCCGAAACACTTGTCAAAAGCTTAAAGGTGTCCAGCTCCTGCTCATCAGCGAAGCCAAACAGCTCCATGTCATCCTCTCGTACGGCGAGATGGGTATAAAGCTTGACCTCTTTGCTATCGGCAGCGGAAGGGGAAATTGCATCATAAGTACGGTCACTGACTGTCAGCTTGAAGCCAACGCCCCCCGATTCGACAACGGCAAGCCCCGGTCGTAGCAGCGAAAGGGCTCCACGAATAAAATAGAACATAAAACCTCCGTTTTTGAGCTTAAATCAACAAATATAGCAAAATATGTCGCATTAACAGATAACCTTTGTTGTGATAATCAATCTTTTTGAGCAACGTTAGAAGTGATGTTTTTAATCGCTTTTTCCAATTTGATACGGTCAATTTCAAGATCTCTTCCACAAGAAAGGCAAACGATTCTGCAAACGCTACCAACTCGTACGATGCGAAAATCGCGCTTGCCGCAAGGGTGAGGTTTCTTCAATTCGACCACCATATCGGGAAGCAATTTCAGTATTTGCATAAAGCCTACTCCTTGTTACAAAATGCTTACCATAAGTATAACATATTTTATTGAAGATGTAAATATTAAATTATATTTTTTAAAAAACATAAAAGGGTTTGACTCGCGCGCAAAAATATGATATAATTATAAAATAAATATTAAAAGTGGAGCTTTTGGCTTTCGGAAAGGGGAAATATGGTCATTCTTGGTATCGACCCGGGGCTTGCCATTGTGGGTTGGGGTGTTTTGGAATACTGTAAGGGCAGATTTAAGTCGCTTGGCTATGGATCGATCCAGACACCTGCCGGTATGAAGACCGAGCAGCGCCTTGCGAAGATCTATGCGGATTTCAATACCATCATCGATCATTTTCACCCCGATGAAATGGCGGTCGAAGAGTTGTTTTTTACCAACAACATCACAACCGGCATCCGCGTGGCGGAGGCAAGAGGCATCGTTCTGCTGTGCGGCGAGCAAAAGGGCATCCGCATTTCCGAATATACACCGATGCAGGTCAAGCAAGCCGTGGTCGGCTACGGAAAGGCGGAGAAAAAGCAGGTGATTACGATGGTCACCTCGATCTTGAAGCTTCCCGCACCCCCCAAGCCCGACGATACTGCCGATGCACTCGCGATCGCGATCTGCCATGGGCACAGCGGCGGCTCGCGCCTGGCACAATATTTTAATCATTGATGAGGATAGATTATGTGGTACTCTGAAAATTGGAAGGACTATGAATTGCTCGATGCCACAGACGGTGAACGTCTGGAGCGTTGGGGAAAATATATTTTGGTGCGGCCCGATCCGCAGATCATCTGGCGGGGTGCAGGCAAGCATCCGCTGTGGAAGCGCGCGGATGCCATTTATCGCCGATCCTCGTCGGGCGGCGGCGGTTGGAAGCAAAATCGCTTGCCCGAGCAATGGCACGTGCAGTACGGAGAGCTGAAATTTTTGATCAAACCGATGGGCTTCAAGCACACGGGGCTTTTTCCGGAGCAAGCCGCGAACTGGGATTGGTTTTCGGAAAAGATCAAAAAGGCGGGCCGACCCATCAAGGTGCTGAATCTGTTCGCATATACGGGCGGTGCAACGGTAGCCGCCGCAAAGGCAGGGGCATCCGTCGTTCACGTGGATGCCGCCAAGAATATGGTGGCGCAGGCAAAGGAGAACGCAAGACTTTCTGGGCTTGCGGAAGCGCCCATTCGCTACATTGTGGACGATTGTAAGAAATTTGTGGAGCGCGAGATCAAGCGCGGCAATTTTTACGATGCGATCATTATGGATCCGCCCTCGTATGGCAGAGGCCCGTCGGGCGAGGTGTGGAAGATCGAGGATTCCGTGGACGAGCTTGTAACACTTGCCGCCAAGGTCCTTTCAAAAGAGCCCCTATTTTTCCTGATCAATTCCTATACCACGGGGCTTTCGCCGCTTGCGATGAGCTACATTCTGGACCTTCGTGTCCGCGCCCGTTTCGGCGGCAAGACAGAGGCCTCTGAGATCGGCTTGCCCGTCACGCAAACGGGCAGTATCCTGCCTGCGGGCGCCAGCGCCCGTTGGGAGCTTTGAGGAGATTTTTTATGAGTGAACTGTTTATCCACGCGAAGGATCTTTGGTGTTCTTACGACGAGGACGACCTGAGAGTGCCTGTTTTGCGAGGGATTACATTGGATATTGATCGCGGCGAGTATGTGGCGATCCTTGGGCATAACGGCTCGGGGAAATCCACCTTTGCGAAGCTCCTCAACGGCATTTTGGAGCCCTATGCGGGCGAACTCACTGTTGCGGGCGTTGATCTGACCTCTCCGGATCTTAGCGATGACGATATTTACGCGCTGCGGCGCGAGGTGGGGATGGTCTTTCAAAATCCCGATAACCAGCTTGTCGCCACGATCGTGGAGGAGGACGTCGCGTTCGGCCCCGAAAATCTGGGTGTCCCCTCGGAGGAGATCCGCCGTCGCGTTGACGAAGCGCTTGCAACTGTCGGGATGAGCGAATATGCCCGTCACGAGCCGCATCGCCTGTCGGGCGGACAAAAGCAGCGCGTGGCGATCGCGGGGTTGATCGCGATGCAGCCCTCTTGTATGATCTTTGATGAATCCACCGCTATGCTCGACCCCGTGGGACGGCGCGAGGTCATCGAGACCTTTGAAAAGCTGAACCGTGAGCAGGGCATTACTGTGCTGACGATCACCCATTATATGAACGAGGCGGCGCGCGCCGATCGCGTGATCGTGATCGACGACGGCAAAATTTTAGCCGACGGCACGCCCCGTGAGATCTTTGCCGACCCCGATAAGCTGAAACGGGCGGCTTTGGACGTGCCGCAATGTACCTCTCTTGTCCACGGCCTGCGCGCCGAGGGCGTGGTGCTGGACGGTGAACCCATCACCCCTGAGGAGTGTGCGGACATCATTTGCCGCGCGTTAAAGGAGAAAACAAATGGCTGAGCTTACACTTGAGCATATTTCCTATATCTACGGTGCGCGCACGCCTTTTGAGATCAAAGCGCTGGACGACGTGTCGCTGACCGTTCGTGAGGGCAGTGTGACCGGTATCATCGGGCATACGGGCTCGGGCAAATCTACCTTGGTACAGCTTTTCAATGGCTTGGAACGCCCAACCTCAGGTCGTGTGCTGCTGGACGGCAAGGATATTTGGGAAAAGCCGAAGGAGATCAAAAGGATTCGTTTTCGTGTCGGACTTGTGATGCAATATCCCGAATATCAGCTCTTTGAGGAGACCATCCGCGCCGACATCGCGTTTGGACCAAAGAACATCGGACTTTCCGAAGAAGAGATAGAGGAGCGCGTGAAGGAAGCAGCGGAGCTGGTCGGCCTGGAGCCGAGTCTGCTCGATAAGTCTCCCTTTGATCTCTCGGGCGGTCAGAAGCGCCGTGCCGCCATTGCGGGCGTTATGGCGATGCGCCCTGAAGTTTTGGTGCTTGATGAGCCCGCCGCAGGGCTTGACCCGAAGGGCAGAGACACCATTCTGCAAGGCATCCGCGAATACGGTAAAAAGACGGGCTCCACCGTGATCATTGTCAGTCACAGTATGGAGGATATGGCGACCTACTGCGACGATATCATCGTGATGGCACACGGCAAGGTCCATCTCTCCGGCTCTCGCGATGCCGTCTTTGCACACGCAAGGGAGCTGTGCGAGGTCGGACTTGACGTTCCCCAGATCACAAGACTTGCGCTTTTGCTGCGTGAGCGCGGCGTGCAGATGCCGGATGGCGTTTACACGGTAGATGCGGCATTGGATGCCCTGCGCCCGTTATTTCAATAAAGGAATTTTCAAATGAAAAACATTTCTTTGGGGCAGTATTATCCTGCCCGATCACCCATTCATCAGCTTGATGCGCGTATGAAGGTGATCCTTGCCATACTGTACATCGTTTGCACGTTTTTGTGCAAGAATGTACTGTGCTTTGCGGCGATCGCGCTGTCGTCGATTTTGCTGATCTTGATCAGCCGCATTCCGCTTCGCACGGTCTTTCGCGCGATACGACCGATCATTTTCATTATGATCTTCACCGCGACGATCAACCTCTTTTTCACCAAGGGGGAGACCTTGCTTTTTTCGTGGTGGAAATTGCAGATCTATATGGAGGGTATTTACAGTGCCGTGTTTATGGTGGTGCGGATCATCGTTTTGATCCTGGGCACCAGCATTTTCCTGACCTACACGACAACCCCCATCGCGCTGACCGATGCGCTTGAATCCTTGCTGTCACCCTTGCGTGTCATTCGTCTTCCCGTTCACGAGTTTGCGATGATGATGACCATCGCGCTTCGCTTTATCCCGACCCTCACGGAGGAGACCTCAAAAATTATGAACGCCCAGAAGGCCAGAGGCGTTGATTTCTCGGAAGGGGGGCTTATCCGTCGCGCCAAGTCCCTTATCCCCATTCTGATCCCGCTTTTTGTTTCCTCCTTCCGCCGTGCTGACGAATTGGCTACGGCAATGGAGTGCCGCTGCTACCGCGGCGGAAAGGGGCGAACCAAAATGACGGTACCGCATCTGCACGTGCGTGATTTTGCGGCGCTCGTGCTGATGATCGCCTTCGGAGCAGGTATCGTAATGCTCAACCGCTACGGCTTCGGCTATACCGTGTGAGGGCGCTATGAAGGGAAAGGTCTTATTAACGGTCGCATATGTTGGTACGGCGTATTGCGGCTATCAGGTGCAGCCCAACGGCATCACCGTGCAAGAGGTGCTCGGCAATGCCGCCAAAGCGCTGTTTGGCTTTACTTGTGACGTGGTGGGATGTAGCCGCACCGACAGTGGCGTGCACGCGCGTTGCTTTTGTGTGTGTCTTTCCAATAAAGGCGAGGATCGTTTGACCACAACGATCCCCACAGAGCGCATCGCGCGCGCCTTGAACGCCCATTTGCCGCAGGATATTTCGGTATTACGCTCAATAGAGGTTTCTGCCGATTTTCATCCAAGGTACGACGTTGTATCCAAGGAATATGAATATCTGATCTGCAACAGTGCCGAGCGAGACCCGTTTTTGCTGGATCGCGCGTGGCATATTCCCGTTCCCATCGATGAAGAAGCGCTTGCCGCGATGAACCGCGCGGCGGTACACTTTGTGGGAACGCAGGATTTTTCCGCATTTCGTGCGGTGGGGGCTGATACCGAGCCCAAGGATGCCGTGCGGACTGTATTTTCGGCAAGTGTTGAGCGACGTGGCGATATGATCTCCTTTCGCGTGCGCGCTGACGGATTTCTTTATCATATGGTCCGCATTATGGCGGGCACGCTTGTTGCCGTAGCGAAGGGAAGGATCGATCCCGACGATATCCCTTTGCTGATCAAGTCGGGGGATCGCACCAAGGCGGGAACGACCGCGCCTGCGTGCGGATTATACCTGAACCGTGTATTTTACAAGGATATTAACCCATAAAAAGGAAAGGAGGGGATCTTATGAACCCACAAGAAAATAAGACGACGGCTTTGGTTGCCGTCGAGGGTGAAAGACTCCCCGTGCCAAAGAAAACAAGCTATTGGGCTCGTATTTCCGCCAGGTATACCCTGATTTGGCGTGTTTTGCTTGTGGCGCTGCTCTTGTTTTCGGTGATGTTCATCCTTTTGTTTTCAAGAGCATTCACATACGATAGCCTGTTTTGCTTTTTCAAGGATCTGCAAACGGTAAGCTCGTTTGTTCCCTCTGATTACGATACGGTCAGCACGACCTATGAGGAAGGGGAATACACCGCGCTTTCTTACCGCGGCGGTATCGCGTTCGTGAACAAGGGTGGTGTTGAGGTCTATTCACCAGACGGAAAACGCTTGCTTGACGTAGACGTGCCCTTCAGATATCCGCGCGCTGTGGCATCGCGTAAGTATTTGGTGGCATTTGACTGCGGCGGCACGACCTTTTCGGTCACAAACTCTTATACAGAGCTGTTTCGCGGTGAGACTGATTTCCCGATCTACGGTGCCGAGGTCTCGGATTCGGGGCATTTTGCGCTGATCACCGCTTCCAACGACGTGCTCTCGCAGGTCTTGCTCTATGATAATAATTTCAATCTCATCCAGCGCTTTCAGCGCGCATCTGCGACCGTTGGTGTGAGCGTTTCCGATAACGGCAAGCAGATCGCCTTGATCGGCGTGGCGGCAACCGCGGGCACCGCAAAAACGGTAGTCGACGTGTATCAGCTTGGCAAAACAGCTCCCGATCAATCGCTGTCGTGGGCAGAGGAGATCCCGCTTTCGGTCGGCTTTACAAACAACAGACATCTGATGATCCTTACCGACAAGGCGATGCGTTTTTGCGATCTTGACGGAAGGATCGAAAGCGAGACGGTCCTTGACGGAATGCCGATTGCTTATGCTGTTGGAGGCGAGGGCGCTGCACTTGTTTTGGAGACCGAAAAGATCAACGCTACCCACCGTGTGCTTGTGTTGGACAAGCGGGGCGAGCTGCTCTATGACGGATCGTTTGACCGCGACGTGTCGGCGGTGGCACTGGGGAAAGAAGAGGTCTTTTTGCTGACAGGCAATGAAGCCGTGCGGATCGACATCGACAAGCAGCAGCAGACCGCGATCGCTATTGAAAACGGTGCCACAGGGCTTTTTGCGGTAGATGACGGTCAGATCCGCGTGGTCTATCCCGCAAAGGTAGAATATCTTTCGTTTGAAGCGTAATACAGAAAGGAAGCCCAAGGGGGCTTAGTGGAATTTTTATGGTTATGTGTTCTAAATGCCACAAGCGTGTGGCGACTGTCTTTGTTACCAAGGTGGAAAACGGCGAGCGTAAAACCGAAGGGTTATGTATGAAATGCGCGAAGGAGCTAGGCTTTCCCACCGATCAGGTGATGGGTAACGTGATGGGTAAGCTCGGGATCTCGCCCGATCAGTTGGAAAATATGGAAGAGGAGATCAATGGGCTGATGCAGAGTATGGATCTGCCCAGCAGTAACGATGACAATGAGGATGGCGGCGCACCTGCCATCGATTTCCCCAAGCTCTTTCGTGAAAGCGGACTCTTTGGAACTCCCACGGAGGGTCAAAAAGAGGACAAAGAGGGCAACGTGCAAAAGGAGAAGTCCGCACGCCCCAAGGAGCGTAAGAGAAAGTTTTTGGATACCTACTGCCGCAACCTCACCAGACGCGCGGCAGAAGGCAAAATGGATCGCATTGTCGGGCGCGAGCGCGAGCTTGCGCGCGTGATACAGATCCTTTGCCGCAGACAAAAAAACAATCCTTGCCTGATCGGTGAGCCCGGTGTCGGTAAAACTGCCATTGCGGAAGCGCTTGCACAGCGCATTGCCGACAATAATGTTCCTTATAAATTAAAAGGAAAAGAAGTCTATTTGGTAGATCTCACCGCGCTGGTTGCGGGTACGCAGTTCCGCGGACAGTTTGAATCCCGTATCCTGGGGCTTCTCAAGGAGGTCACCGATGCGGGGAATATCATCCTTGTAATCGACGAGGTGCACAACATCGTTGGCACGGGAGATTCCGAGGGGAGCGTCAATGCCGCGAATATCCTCAAGCCCGCGCTCTCTCGCGGAGAGGTACAGCTGATCGGCGCGACCACACTCAATGAGTATCGCAAGTATATCGAAAAGGACACCGCCCTGGAGCGCCGTTTTCAGCCCGTGACCGTGAACGAGCCCTCGCTTGACGATACCGTGGAGATGCTGAAGGGCATCAAGCATTATTACGAGGCTTTCCATTCGGTGCAGATCCCAAGTGACCTTTTGCGCCGCGCGGTGGTGCTTTCCGAGCGCTATATCACCGACCGTTACCTGCCCGATAAGGCGATCGACCTGCTTGATGAGGCAGCGGCAAACCTTTCGCTCAACAGCGCAGTTCTAAACGAAAGTTACGAAATAAAAGAACAATTGTTAATCGAAAAGTCAAAACGAGAGGAAATTGAAGCAAGAGAAGCGAATGACGAGCAGTCCGAAAAGCAGCGCTTTGAGGATCTTGCCAAGGCAAAGGCAAAAGAGCTTCAGCTCTCCGATCGCCTTGCCGAGATCGAGCCAGATTGCGGCAAAGTCACAATGACCGAGGAGGATATCGCGCAGGTCATCGAGGTCTGGACGGGCATCCCCGCATCGCAGATCAGCGAGAACGAGTTCGAGCGCATCGACGGTTTGGAGGCACGTCTCAAGCAAAGGATCATCGGACAGGATGCGGCGGTCGAAGCGGTCAGTCGCGCCATCAAGCGCAATCGCGCGGGTGTCTCTTATAAAAGGAAGCCGGTGTCCTTTATCTTCGCAGGCCCCACGGGTGTCGGTAAGACCGAGCTTGTGAAAACGCTTGCCGCTGATCTTTTTGACAGTCCCGAAACGCTGATCCGCCTTGATATGTCCGAGTTTATGGAAAAGCATTCGGTTTCCCGCATCATCGGGGCGCCTCCCGGATACGTGGGGTACGACGAGGCGGGGCAGTTGACTGAAAAGATCCGTCGCCGCCCCTATTCCGTGGTGCTGTTTGACGAGATCGAAAAGGCGCATCCTGACGTGCTGAATGTGCTGTTGCAAATTTTGGACGACGGCCGTATCACCGATGCGCACGGCAAAACGGTCAATTTTGAAAATACCGTTTTGGTGATGACCACGAATGCGGGCTCCGACAGAGCAGGGGCGCTTGCGGGCTTCCTTGGCGAGGAGCGCCCCGCGACCGAGGCACGTACCGAAAAGGCGCTCTCCACTTTCCTGCGCCCCGAATTCCTCAATCGCGTGGACGAGGTGATCACCTTCCGTTCGCTTGATGAGCAGGATTTCACAAGGATCGCCGCTATTATGCTGAATGAGCTGAAAACCGCCCTTGCGGAAAAGAACATTCAGTTGACCGTTTCGGATGAGGCGCTTGCCTTGATCGCGAAAAATTCCTATTCTCACAAATTCGGCGCGCGCAATATGCGCCGCTATATCCAAACGCACGTGGAGGACGCGCTGGCGGAGAAGATCATCGCCGACTACAAGCGCAGCATCACCCACGCAAGCGTGGCTGTGAAGGATGGGGAACTGACGATCAACGCATTGTAATAATGTAAAATCCGCCTGCTATCAATCGATGGCAGGCGGAAAATATAAAGAAGCCAAATGCGGATTCAGTCCCTAGATGCGCTTGATGCCATGGTTGGGAGAACCCGAATTTGGCTTCTTGCCCCAACAGAGTATGATGGATACCGATCCATCTCCACGGCTCCAAAGGAGATGTTGAGGACTGAACATCTCCACACATCATGACGGTTACGCATATTATGCGGACACCGTGAGTGGAGCTGCTTTAAAACATCAGCCGACATGGGTTTGTTTTAAAGAAAAGCGACCCTTTGTAGCGAAACTACCTCGGTTGATGGATAGACCGTCCAACAGGTCAGGGAAGCCCCTCGCATCAGGCGCAGCCTATATGCGTAGTATATCATTGTTTTAGAGAAATGTCAAGAATTGCATCAAAAAATGAAATTGGATTCAAAATTGTAAAAAAAATGTAAACAGTGCAGCTTCTTCTTGCAAACAGATACACTATATGATATAATAATTTCCGCTTGCGTGATGGCGAGCAAAAACACACACGGGGTCATATGCAAGGGCGGTGCCTTACAAACGTGGGGCTCTCTTGTGAGATCACCGTGGTGGAAAAAACCATAAGGAGGACATAAAAATGTCTGTAATCACCATCAAACAGCTGCTTGAAGCAGGCGTCCATTTCGGACATCACACCAGAAGATGGAACCCCAAAATGCAGGAGTACATCTTCACCGAGCGTAACGGTATCTACATTATCGACTTGCAGAAGACCGTTAAGAAGTTCGAGGAAGCGTACGCTTTCGTTCGCGAGCTTGCCGCTAACAACGGCACCATTCTGTTCGTAGGCACCAAGAAGCAGGCAGCCGACGCCATCAAGGAAGAGGCAACCCGTTGCGGTCAGTACTACGTCAATATGCGTTGGCCCGGTGGTATGATGACCAACTTCAAGACCATCAAGAAGTCCATCGCCCGTCTGAACGCTCTCACCAAGATGCAGGAGGACGGCACCTTCGATCTGCTTCCCAAGAAGGAAGTTGCCGCAAAGCAGAAGGAGATCTTCGACCTTGAGAAGTCCTACGGCGGTATCAAGACCATGGAAACGCTGCCTTCCGCAGTGTTCATCGTCGACCCCCACAAGGAGCACAACGCAGTGCTTGAAGCAAAGAAGCTTGGTATTCCGGTCATCGCGATCGTTGACACGAACTGCAACCCCGACGATGCCGATTATATCATTCCCGGTAACGATGACGCGATCCGCGCTATCAAGCTGATCTCCTCCGTCATCGCTGACGCCGTGATCGAGGGCAAGCAGGGTGAGGACACCGTCGCTGCTGAGGCACCCGCTGAGGAAGCTGAAGCTGCTGCCGACGCTGAATAATTCAAAATAAAGGAGAACGACAATGGCTAACATTACCGCAAAGCAGGTTGCAGATCTTCGCGCTAAGACCGGTCTTGGCATGATGGACTGCAAGAAGGCTCTCGTTGAGGCTGAGGGCGA
>JAGALS010000006.1 GCA_017625065.1 Clostridia bacterium
ATAATGAGCGTGCAAGATGCGAGCAGCGTGATCATCACCACCACGACCTCCAAGATCAGCTTGCGTTTGTTTTCTTTTCTTTCATCGATCAGTTTCATCATATTTTCCTCCGCGTGTTGTTTGTAGGAATCGGCGTCCAATCTCTCGCCCGAGAGCAGCTCATTGACGTTGATCGAAAGCAGCTCGCAAAGGGGGAGCATCAACGAGACCTCCGGAAGTCCGTTTCCACATTCCCATTTGGAGACCGTTTTATCACTGACCGACAGCTTTTCGGCTAGCTGCCGCTGTGTCATACCGTGGGCTTTTCGCTGCTCGGCAATAAAACGTCCTGTTTTGATCTGGTCCATGGCTCTCACCGCCTTTCCTGCTTTTATCTTATCACGCGACGTGGAAAATGTACACCCACGTTCCGTAGAATGACCGTTTTTGACGTAAGTTTTGCATACGTATCGTTTTATTTCTTCTCGACCACAATAAAAAACGGAGAGGTGGGAGAGTTCAGAATGCGGATCAGCGTGCAGCAGATGACGTGTCGGTCAAGCGTGGAGAAATAATCCAGCACCATCTTGCCCTCGGCGTCCCCTTCGGCGTGACCGGGATACACCGCGACCAGCAGCACGCCGCCGTGGTCAAGCAGCTCCACCGCCGCTTCGATGGCGGGCATCGTGGTCTTTCGCATCGTGGTGACCTTCTTGTCGCTGCCCGGCAGATACCCCAGATTGAACATCCCCGCCTTGATGGGACCTTGCACGTATTTTTTGACGTTATGGTGCGAATCCAAGATCAGGGTGTAATTGTGCTCGCAGCCCATCTTTTCCAAATTCTCCGCGGTCGAGGCAAGCGCCATTTCCTGTACGTCAAACGCGTATACGTGTCCGTCTTTTCCCACCGTTTTGGACAGAAACGCGGTATCGTGCCCATTGCCCATCGTGAAATCCACGGCAACGTCGCCCTCGCCCAGATGATTTAAAATAAATTGCTTTTGCAGCTGCAACAGATCGATCATGCTGCCGTATTTGCTTTTTTCATTCATATTGTTACCCATTATTTTTCGTTTCGATGCAGATCGCTGCGTAAGAATTTCATCGCGCGCTCCACACTGTCCTTGGAATTTTTCCAGGGCTCGTTTTCATAGCGATAATCGAATTTTTTACAGAACCAGCTCACGTCCCCCAAAAGTGTTTCCATATAGCCCTTCACCACGCGCTCGGTCACGTCCGCGAAATCCGCAAGCGCCTTTTTGCCAAGGCGCGCCGCCGCCTTTTCCAGCAACAGCCGATAGTGCGGCAGGCAGAAATAGGGCTGCTTTTTCATCTTTTCGACAAAATTCTCGTCGGTGTCGAACAGCAAAATAACGGTCTCTGCCATATGCTGAAAATGGAAGTCGACACGACCGCAAACGTAGCAGGAGCGCTCCAGCGCGGCGATGCGCTTGGCGGGCTTTTGGTCGGGTCTGCCGATCACCGTGCCGATCAGCCCCTTGGAAAGATCCCTCGAAAGCTCCGCAAGGTGGCTTTCCAGCGTCAACGCCATACCAAGACGGTTCTTGCGCGTGAACATCATATCGTAGTGCGTGCGGCAAAAGCCCTGCTCGTTGGTTTTGATCCGCACGTCGGGCTCCATCATCGAAGCGCCGAGGATCAGCTCCAGCTCGTTTTCTTCCAATTTGCGGTAAAGCGTACACATCGGACAACCGCAGCTGCTGTCTGCGGCAGAAGCATCAAACGCCTCGTTGACGGGAATGGTATAAATTTGTTCCATATCCGGCACCTCCCATATCTCTTACATTCTATTATAACTGTTTTATTGCGATAATGCAAGCAAAAAACGGGATTTTTAAAAGAAATGGCATCAAGCACAGCGGATTCACACGCGCGCGGCGAGGCATACTAATAGCGAACCGATGGGTTCGAAAGGGGGAAGAAAAAATGACCAAGAAAACGATGGCGGCAACGGGGCTGTTCGGCGCGATCGCGGTGGCAGGTGCCGTGGGGCTTTTGATGAGCGGCGGCAACACGATGCCGCGCCGTATGGCGAAGCGCACGGGCAAGGTGATGAGCTCCGTGGGGCACAAGATGCAGAACGTGGCGCACACGATGGGCAAAAACTGAAAATATCCCCCAAAACGCATACCGTTTTGGGGGATATTTTCATTTAGATTAAAAAACACAACCTTTGTGGCTACGTGTCATCCTGAGCGCAGGGCGTAGCCCGTAGTCGAAGTTTTGCGAATAAAGCGAAGCAAACGAGCAAAACCGAAGGAGCTGCGCAGCATGCGACTGAAGGGATCTCGAATGGATAACCAATAGCTCTCGTGCGCAGAGTAACATTTTCCACAAAAGCTATCAAAATTTGTTGCGAGATCCTCAAAGGACTTTGTCCTTTGCCTTTCAAAAACGTCCGATTTGTCGTACGTTTTTGAAAGTTCGACTCCGCAAACACCACACTGTGGTGTTAGAGTTTTTGGTAATTTGCTTTGCAAATCGGCGGCGTTGCCGCCGCAAAAACTCCCATTACTCGCCAAAGGCGAGTTCATGCTCCGCTCAGGATGACACAAAAAACGTAGGGGGCGACGTCCTCGACGCCCCGTTTTTTAAAATATCGCCTCCACCGCCGCAAGCACGCGCGCGGCGACCTCGTCCGCGTCGCCCGAGGCATCAATGATCGCAACGTTATCGCCAAGAGAATCAAAAACGCGCAGGAACGTGTCGCGGAAAAGCGTTAACGTCTCCTCTTTTTCGTAAATTTCCTTCGCCTCACCGCGCTTGCCGATGCGCGAGAGCGCTTCCTTTGGCGAAATGTCCAAAAAGATGCAAAGATCGGGGCGACGGATCGCGGGACAGCCCACGTTCATCCCCTTCACCCATTCATAGTCGCAAAGACTGCCCTGATAGGCAAGCGAGGAATAATAATAGCGGTCGGAAAGCACGTCCTGCCCGTCAGCCAGCATTTCCTCGATGCCGCCCTTGCCGACGTTATGCGCGATGCGGTCAAGTGTAAACAGTGCCGCCATCTCGCAAGCGGAGCGCTCTACCCTTCCCGACAGCGCCTCGCGCAGCATTTTACCCGTGTCGGTCGCAGTCGGCTCGGCTGTGAGCTGCACGCTTCTGCCCTTTGCCGCAAGATTTTGCGCAAGCAGCTTGATCTGCGTGCTTTTGCCGCAGCCGTCGATCCCCTCAAATACGATAAATTTTCCCGTGCTCATCACAGCTCTCCCTTCGAAAAAGTCCTGCTTTTATTGTACATCAAAATTCGTCATCCGTCAACCACCCTCGCAAAAATCCGCCTCGCACCTTGTTGACAAATGCCACAAATTTCTTTATAATATTGAATATGATAAAAAAACGAGGGTGATCTGATGAAATACGAGGGCATTTTTTTCGATCTGGACGGCACACTGCTCCCCATGGACAACGACGCCTTTACAAAGGGCTATCTGGGGCTTCTCGCCGCGGCTGTCGCGCCTTACGGCTTTGAGCCAAAGAGCATGCTTTGTGCGATGTGGAAGGGCGTTGCCGCTATGGTCAAAAACGACGGCAGCCGCACAAACGACAAGGTCTTTTGGGATGTTTTCGCGGGGATCTTGGGCGATTTTACATATCATCACATCGCCGATTTTGACGCGTTTTACAAGAAGGATTTCCACAAGGCGGTTGCCTTCACCCAGCCCACCGCGCTTGCTGCAAGGGCGGTCGCGCTGGCGCGCGAAAAGGCAAATAGGGTCGTGCTTGCCACCAATCCCTTCTTCCCCCGTGTGGCGGTCAATGCCCGTCTTTCGTGGACGGGGATCGCCGAGGACGATTTCGACCTGATCACCGACTACGAAAATTCAAGCTACTGCAAGCCCAATCCCGTGTATTATCTGGACATCTGCAAGAAAATGGGCGTGGAGCCCACGCGCTGTCTGATGATCGGCAACAACGCCGAGGAGGACATTGCGGCGGCGCAGGCGGCAGGGCTTTCGACCTTCCTGCTGACCGACTGCCTGATCGCCGAGGGCGCGCTGCCCGACACCCCGAAGGGATCCTTCCCCGTGCTGATCGAATTTCTCACCGCGCTGTGAGCGCAAAAAAGCAGCCCCGATACGAAACGCATCGGGGCTGCTTTTTGGTATTTCATTAGCCAACGTAGTGCTTAGCGATCAGCACGTAGGTGACAACGGTCAGAATCGCGAACAGGATCGCGACCACAGTGGTCACGCGGGCAAGGATCTTATCCCAGCTTCTGCCCTTGGACTTGCCAAAGTAGGTGTCAGAGCCGCCTGCGATCGAGCCGGAAAGACGCTTGTCCTTGCCGGTCTGCATCAGCACGATCACCGTCAGGAACAATGCCATAGCAATCAAAATACCGCCCAAAACATATTCAAGAGCACCCATAATATACCTCCAAAAATCTGTCGACGCCGATTTTGCGGCGTACAATTACACATAATATGCTAGCATTATACCACAAACTTTTAAAAAATGCAATAGGCAAATCAAATTTTTTCTTTTTTTATTGACTTCCTTATTATTTTATGCTATAATCAATAACGTATTTTCTCGTTTTTATAAAAATGAAAGGACGACGCTATGAAATTCACTATGATCTGGGTCGCCATCATCGCCTACATGGCTTACATCGTGTGGGTCGGTGTCAAGTGCTCCCGTAGAAACAAAAACACCGATGATTTCTATCTCGGCGGCAGAAAGCTTGGTCCGTACGTGACCGCTATGAGCGCCGAAGCATCGGATATGTCCTCTTGGCTCCTCATGGGTCTGCCCGGACTTGCCTTGGTCACCTCCTTTGTGGGCGTGACCACGGGCTTTGCGGAGGCGGTCTGGACCGCCATCGGTCTTGCCGTCGGTACGTATCTGAACTGGCTGATCGTGGCAAAGCGCATCCGCCACTATTCGGCACATACCAAATCCAACACCATCCCCGACTTCTTCTCCGACCGTTTTGGCGACAAAAAGGGCTTTCTGACCGCCATCGCCGCTGTGGTCATCGTGGTCTTCTTCGTGCCTTACACCGCATCGGGATTCTCTGCTGTCGGCAAGCTGTTCCAATCGGTTTTCGGCGTTGATTATCACGCCGCGATGATCATCGGTGCGATCATCTTGGTCGCATACACGGTCATCGGAGGCTTCCTTGCAGCCTCCACGACCGACCTGATCCAATCCATCGTCATGACCCTTGCTTTGTTCGTGATCATCTGCTTCGGCGTTGAAAACGCGGGCGGTCTGCAGAACATTTCAAGCACCATCAGCTCGATGGAGGGCTTCACCAACTTCGGCGATTACTTCAGCTTGACCGGTACAGACGGCAGCTTCGGCTTCCTGCCCATCGTTTCCACGCTCGCGTGGGGGCTTGGCTACTTTGGTATGCCTCACATCCTGCTGCGCTTTATGGCGATCGAGGATAGCGGCAAGATCAAGGTCGCGCGCCGCGTCGGTACCGTCTGGGTGGTCATTTCCATGGGAATCGCCATTATCATCGGTATCATCGGCTTCGCCTTTGTCGCAAACAACGGCATTCTCACGCAGGAGAGCTTTGACTCCGAGCGCATCATCGTTTACATGGCAGATGCCATCGGCAGTCTTGACACCTTCGCCGCAATCATCGCAGGCTTCATCATCGCGGGTATTCTGGCATCCATCATGTCCACCGCCGACTCTCAGCTGCTTGCTGCCTCCTCCTCTGTTTCCGAAAACCTTGTCAAGCGCTTCGCTTGGAAGAATATGTCGAATAAGGCACAGATGTGGGTCGCACGCGGTACTGTTCTGATCATTGCTGTCATCGCGGTCTTCTTTGCCTGGGATCAAGACAGCTCGGTGTTCCGTATCGTTTCCTTCGCTTGGGCAGGCTTTGGCGCCGCGTTCGGTCCCCTCGTGCTTTGCGCCCTGTTCTGGAAGCGCACCAACAAGTGGGGCGCGCTTGCCGGTATTCTGACCGGTGGTGTCGTGGTATTCGTCTGGAAGTACGTGATCCGTCCTCTCGGCGGCGCGTGGGATATTTACGAGCTGCTTCCCGCCTTTGTTCTTTCCCTCATCGCCATTGTCGTTGTCAGCCTGCTGACCCCCGCACCCGAGAAGGAGATCGTTGACGAGTTTGATGCCGTCGCCGCTGAGATCAAGTCCGGCGCGACGATGGTCTCTGTTGAAAACGAAGCTGAATAAATGAAATAAAAACCCCTTGCCATTGCAAGTTTAAAACGAAATATGCACAGTCTGCATCTTACGGAGTTATTTCGCCCTACGGCGAATATACCCACACCCTGCGCCTGACAAGCGAGCTTGTCGACCTTCGGGTGGGGACAGCGACAGCGGATTCGACGAGCTTTGCTCGTCGAATCCGCTTCTCGCCAGGCTCCGTAAATAGGATGCACGCTGTTGCATCCTATTTACGGAGAGTTATCGAAGCGGTCATAACGAGGCGGTCTTGAAAA
>JAGALS010000039.1 GCA_017625065.1 Clostridia bacterium
AGTTCCGCGATAACGATTACGTTTCGCATTGACCCCATAACGGTATGCGATTTTTGTGATTTTAATCCCTATCGGTTAGCAAAAGCCTCCCTTGTGCAAAGGGAGGTGGCGCGGCTTGCCGTGACGGAGGGATTGTTAAAAAACAAAAATTGTTGCCATACAATCCCTCAGTCAGCTTCGCTGACATGCTCCACGAAGAACGCAAAGCGTTCTTCAAAAAGAAGCCTTTGGCTTCTTTGGTTTACGACAAGGGAGCCAATCGCTGCGGCGGGATCGTTCAACAAAAATTCATTCGTTCCGCGATAACGATTACGTTTCGCATTAACCCCATAACGGTATGAGATTTTCACCCAAAATGCAAGAAAACGCAGCCCCGTGACTCAATTTTTGAGTCACGGGGCTGCGTTTTTTATGATTTATACTCTGTCCAAATGATTCCACGAAAGGGGTAGCGGCAGCCAATCGCGCGCCACGCGCGCGGCACAGGCGGTATATGCGGGGGGAAGCGGCCCAAAGAGGTATCTTGCCGCCTGCAAGCGGTCAAGCACAAGGTCCGCGTCGCCCTCGATCCTCTCGCATCCGACGTTCTCGCCATTGACGTACAGACGAAGCACACCGTAATCCTTGATGGCGATCCTCACTTCCCCGTCCGCCATATCCGTATAGGTGGCCTTCAGCTTCATCAGGGCATCGGTCACGCCCTCCCAATTGATGATCTTGAAATGGCTTGGCGACTTCACGATCACCGTTTCCGCACGCTCGAAAAACAGGCGCACGTTCTGCTCCTCGTACGGGGTCAGATAGAAATAGATCGTTGCGCCGTATCGCGTCTGCCAGGCGCAGATCATTTGCGCAAACGCCTCGGTATCGACGGCATAATTTTCGAAAAGTGTATCTCCGCGCTCATTGACGCACAGATAGCCGATCATCCGTCCATCCTTGAATGCGGCGTACGGGATGCTGCGCCACGCCGTCATTGCGAGGTAGGCATCTTCATACCCATTTTTCTCTCCTCTTTCCACGCTCACCTTGCTCTCTTGATGCAGCTTCCACGCCGCTTGCAGCAGGGCGGTGTCCTCCCGCTCGATCCTTTGAAAGCTCACGCCCTCTCCCACACCGGGAAATCTTTTCTTGTGATTGTGTGCGCTAAACGTAACAACGTAGCGCGTACCGCACAGCTCGTATCCAAAGCGGTTGTATCTTTGGCGAAGTCCGCTAAGGCGCGACGCATCCGCGCCGATGCGCTCAAGCTCCTGCATCGCACACTCCAGCAAGGCGCTCATATATCCTCTCCCCTCATAGTCGGGGTCGGTCACAACGTTGCCGACGGTGGAAAACAAAAGCTTCTTACCCGCAATATTGATCGGCAGCGGATAGATGCCGACGGCGGATACCAGCTTGCCGTCCTCAAAAATGCCAAAGTGCTTGCCCACGTGCTCATCGTCGCGGATGCACATTTTGGGCAGATCCTTTTCGAAATCCATCTCTTTTTTGTTCTGGATCGAAAAGACCTTGTTCATCAGCGCGATCAGCTCGTCGTAGTTTTCCTTTTTTAAACGGACGATCTCCATTTTATTTTCCTCCTGTGTTACTTGTTTTCGGGAGCAGAGACCGCAAACAGCGCCGTCTCGAACTGATCAAGGTGCAACGTGATCTGATCGGTCACACATTCGGACAGCGTACTGCCGAACACGGGCGTGACCTTCCAGCGCGCAGGCAGCTTGATAACCTTTTCGCCCTCGGTCGCCGCGTGGATGCCGACGTACCCGTTGCCCGCGTAGATAACGTCCTTGCCCTCGACGTACAAATGCACGCCGGCTCCCTCAAGGAAGGCACGGATCTCGTCATATTTGAGTATGCAATGCTCGAGATCCGCCTGAAGGAAGGGAATGTTCAGCTTTCGGCAAAGCTCGACCGTCTTTTTGCCCATCTCGGACGGCAGGGGCGACGCGAAGATCGCCGCCTTGTATTTGGGCAGCACGTCTGCCGCATCCTCGACCATATGCACGTCATAGGGCGCGCCGATGCGGCCCATTTCGATGTGCGAGCGCGCAAAGGAGCCCGATGCGGGGATGCCTGCGTGGAAATGCTCATACGCGCGCTCGTCGGCAAAGAACACCACCTCGGAGCCGACGACCGAAGGACCGAACGGGCAGTTTTGCAGATAGATCTTTCTCATATTTTCAAGGTCTGCCATCAAAAGCGGATCGTTGTACCAACCGCCCCACATATCGAACCACCAAATGGCGGAGCTGCGTGCGATCTGGTGACAGAAGCTCTTGCGCAGCGCTTCTCTGGAAAGCTCGGGCGTGGGGGGACCTTCCCAGAGCGTGGGCGCGCCCTCGGTCGACTTTTGCGCGTAAATATCCTCGGGGTATCTGCCCGGGCGCGCATCCTGGATGCTGGTCGTGAGGTAGGTGCGGATGTCGCACTCCACAAACGGGAGCTTTCCGTGATGCTTGATCGCATCCACGGGGAACTGATCCTTCCAGTCGATACCAAGCCGTCTTGTCTTTTTGTAGGAGCTCGGCGCGCAGAAATAATCAAAGTAGGGCGAGTCCAAGAGGAAGCGCAAACCCTGCGAGCCACTCAAAGGGCAAACGAAGTCCATACAGTAGCCGTAAAACGTGCCGACGACCTGCTCGAAATTGGTTTCCTCTTTGAGGCGTTTTGCGAAGTGATTCATCGTTTTTGCGACACCGTCGTTGCAAAATTCGTAGTACCGTTTCGCGTTTTCGTCCTCACACACGATCTTTTCACCGTCGCCCTTCAGCTCCTCGCGCGTGGGCAGAACGGCATTATCGATACCGTATTTTTCCTTCACCCAAGCACGGAAA
Organism: Clostridia bacterium; assembly: GCA_017625065.1. GTDB lineage: Bacteria > Bacillota > Clostridia > Oscillospirales > CAG-272 > Firm-07. The sequence continues at coordinate 2,838 of JAGALS010000039.1, forward strand.
TACTTTTCCGCCGCAGGGCAAAGGCTGCCGAAATGATCAGGGTGGAACCACTCCTGCGTTTGGCCGCCGCAGATCTGCCAGCCCATCACCGAAGGGGCGTAGGGAGCCTTGCGGATATGGCGCACCATACGCGCCAGCAGCTCGGCGCCGTCGCGGCGGTAGCCTTCGGAAAACAGCATTTCCTTGTTGCCGCCCTTGGGGGTGAGCACGGTCTCCTCGGGGTGCGAGTCGCACCACCACGAGGGCATACCCACGTAGATACGCGGCACGATCATCGCGTCGGGGCACTTTGCAAGGATCTCGTGCACGTAATCCTCAAGCTCGGAATAGTCGGGATTGTCGGGATCCTCAAATGCGCCGACGTTAAACGAGGTAAAGCCCGTACGCGCGCTATTGAAGGGCTTAGCGGTCAGCGACACGTTGACGAAAAAGATGCGATAGCCCGCGTTGATGAAGTCCTCGTAGCGGTTTCGCTCCTGAAAGTAGGTCGTATAAGCAATGGCGGGCACGGGGGCGCCGTCCACGTAAAGCGTGGGATTTCCGTTTTCGATCTTGATGCAGCTTTTCACGATTTTTCTCCTTTGCGTTCAAATCATACTATCGTTTGTAAAGTGAAAAGATAATATTTAAAAGAGGTTTAGGAAAAGAAATTTTCGTTTTCCCTCCATTGCTCCATAAACAATCCTTCCGTCACGGCAAGCCGTGCCACCTCCCTTTGCACAAGGGAGGCGCTTGAGTAATTTTGCATAGTAAATAGATATTTTTGTGGCAGCACAACCTCCAAGGCTCCCTTGTGCAAAGGGAGCTGTCACCGATAGGTGACTGAGGGATTGTCTTTTTTGGGCTTTTACAATGGACTGTTTCAGATCACGACACAGCTTTTCGGATGTTCCACTCGTTTGCTTCGAGCTTTTGCTCTGCCACCTCTCTTGTACAACCGAGGATCTCCTGCACGATGCGAATGGTGCGATCGCGGAGCTTATCGTTGGTGGGCTTTAAATTTATCATCAAATTTTCGTATACGTTACCGATTTTTGTCATCGCGCAGGTGGTCAGCATATTCAGCACCATCTTGTGCGCCGTGCCCGCCTTCAGACGCGTCGAGCCCGTCAGCACCTCAGCGCCCGTGTCGGTGACGATCACGGTGTCGGCGTGCTCGGCGATGCCCGCGTTTTCGTTGCAGGTCAGCGCCACCGTTTTCGCGCCAAGCTCCCTTGCCGTGCGCAGCGCTTCCTTCACGTATGCGGCGTTGCCCGCGACCGAAATGCCGACCAGCACGTCACCCGCGCGCACACCGTGCGAGAGCACGTCCGCTCTGCCGCTTTGCGCGAGGTCCTCCGCATTTTCCGCCGCGCGGAACATACACCCCTCGCCGCCCGCGATGATACCCTGCACCATCTCGTGCGACACGCCGAAGGTCGGGGGACATTCGGCGGCATCCAGCACGCCGAGTCTGCCCGACGTACCCGCGCCGATAAAGAACAAACGATTTCCCTGCTCAAACGCCGCCGCGACCAGATCGATCGCCTCGGCGATCGAGGCCGATGCCGCCTGGACCGCGCGCACGGCGTTGGCGTTCTCCGCCGCCATCACGGCGACCATTTCCGCGGTCGACATCTTATCAAAATGCATCGTATTCGGATTTCTCATTTCAGTTTTGATCATTGTCGCAGATCTCCTTATAACTGTTTTTGAAGGCTTCGTGAAAGTCCGCGCCGGGCGCACCGAAGGTGTGCGCGCAGTAATGGCACGCGCCGTAAATGGGCGGAAGGTCGGGGAACACAAGCTCCACGCCCTCCCCCGCCTCCAGATAGCGTAGCAAGATGTCGCGGCGGTTCGCAAGCCCGCCTGTGATGACCAGCTTTTTGTCGCAATCGGGGTGGTTTTCAAACACCTTGTGTAGCATTTTATTGAGAACGGTGATGTTTTTTGTGACAATATCGCGGGCGACCGCATCCCCTTCGTCAAACGCCTCGAAAAGAATTTTTGCAAAGGCTGCGATCTCGTCATTGCTCTTGCCGTATATCATGCCGATGTGATCCACCGCTCTGCCGCCGAGCTTTTTTTGCAGCTTTGCCGTGAGCGCCGTGGGCACGCCGATGCCGTCCTCGTGCGCCATCACCGCGCGCAGCACCTCGGTCGCAAGATAATAGCCGCCGTATCCCGTTTCCAATCGGTATCCCCAACCGCCGATACGGGTCACCGTTTCCTCATTTTTTGCGAAAATGACGGTTCCCGTGCCGACGATCGAGACCACACAGCTGTTATAGTAAGGGGTGCTGTAGATCGAATTGAGGGAGTCGCCCTGCACCTCGATCTGCATCCCAGGGTACTGCTCCGTGAGGAATTTGAGCACCGTTTCAGCACGCTTCGGGATGCCGCACCCAGCGATCCCCGCAAAGATCGCCGCCACGCCCGTGTAGCCGTCAAGCAACAGATCGATGCCCGTTTTCAGAGTGTTTTGCACAGTGCTGATGTCGTAAACGTTGGGGTTCGTGCCGCCAAGCCGCTTGCGGCGCAGGACCTTGCCGTCCTCGGCGAACAAACAAAACTCGGTTTTCGAGCCGCCCCCGTCGATGCCGATCATCAATTTTCCGCATACGTCATCGCAAATTCTGCCCGTCAGCTTGTCAAGCGAGATCCCAAGCACGTCCGCGAGCAGACAAAGATGCTGCACGTCGGGCAGCGAATAGCCGTTTTCCCACTTGGATATATTCTGGGGTGTCACAAAAATTTTTTCGGCAAGCTCGGCTTGCGTCAGCTTCTTGCTTTTGCGGTGTTTTGTGATGTTTTTTCCGATCGTTGATGCTGTTCCCATTCTTTTCTCAACACCTCGCGTTCCCCTCGGCTAACGTATCCGAGTTCTTTATCTTCATTATGTCACAAAAATTCAACGAAGTCAATATCTAAATTGTACAGTTAAGCGGTGAAAAAATCAACCTTGAGTTGATTTTGTGTAAAACGTGTCATCCTGAGCAAGGGCGTAGCCCGCGTCGAACTTTTGCGTAGCGAAACGAGCGAAGCAAAAGCGCAAGGCGTCAGCCGCAGCGGGATCTACGAAGGATATACAATACCTTCTTTGCTCAGTGTTACATTTGCCACCCAAAATCATCAAAACTCCATGCGAGATCCTCAAAGGACTTTGTCCTTTGCCTTTCAAAAACGCCCGATTTGTCGTACGCTTTTGAAAGTTCGACTCCGAAAATATGCCACAAGATGACGCAAAGGACGTACATCAAGAGTTTTTGGCAATTTGCGAAGCAAATCGGCGGCGTTGCCGCCGCAAAAACTCCCGTTACTCGCCGAAGGCGAGTTCATGCTTCACTCAAGGTAACACCCTAACCCGTAGAGGGGCCTCCCGGACGCCCCGAATAGATCCCTGCAAAGATAATAAAAAAGCCGCGAAGGAGCTTCGCGGCTTTTGTATCTTCTATTTCCGTTCGCGATCCTGCCTGCCGTAGGCGGCTGGCGGGATGCCGTGCGCTTTTTTGAAGGAGTTGATGAAGAAAAAGTAGTCCTCAAAGCCGCACGCGGCGGCAGTCTGCTGGACCGACCGCCCTTGGATCAGCATTTGCGCGGCGCGCTCCATACGCACGCGCTGATGATATTGCTTGACGGTGCAACCAAACTGCTTTTTAAACAAAAGATTGATATGGTGATAGCTCTTATCAAAGAACTCCTCATAACCCTCGGCACGAAGCGGCGCGCAGGCGCTTTGCTGGATGAAAAGCAGGATCTGCTCGGCAAGTGTTCCCTGCTTTTCCTCGTTGGGATTCTTCTGGCAATGCAGACTCATCATCGACAGCACCGCGCGCAGCTGTAACGACAAAAACGCGTGGTCGGCATAGGGGGTGAGGGCGTGCGCCGCAAGCTCCTTCAAATGGGCGATGCAATCAACGCTCGACGGCAGCATCCCCGTTTTGGGCAGCAGTATTTTCGAGGCATCCACGCGTTCGGGCGGTCGTGCCGCCTCCCCCTTTGCCAAGAAATGCACATAGCACGCCTTGTGCGTGTCACACTCCAAGGGCTCTTGCCTTGTGTGCGGCGGCAAAAGGAAAAATTCGTTTGCGCTCACCCTGATCTCTTCCCCATCCGATAGAAGTGTGCGCTGCCCCTTTTGGAGCAGTGTCAGTACCCAAAAACGCGTGCCTTTTCGCTCGGGGTGCTTTCCCGTTGTTTCAACAACGCCGACATCCATGATCTGAATGTCACCGTCCAACAGATACCAACTTTTATTTTGCACGTTCAATCTCCATTTTATCTATAATTTTTCAAAAATAAACACGTTTATTCGCTTTTTGCGTCCGTTTTTTCTATATCAATTATACAGTTTTCCTATACAAAAGTCAAGCGCGTTATGCTATAATCAAATTGCAATCCAAAATTACTTTGCAAAGGAGATCTCATATGAAAGACGGAAAACTGCGCGTAGCGCTTGTCGGTGCCAGCTTCGGTGCCGAGTTCCTGCCCATCTATCTGCACCACCCCGACGTTTACAGCGTACTGCTGATCGACGCTGACGAGGAGCGCTTGAAGCAGACGGCAGACAAGTTCCTTCTCCCCATGGATCAATGCACCACCGATTATCAGTCGGCATTGAACGACCCCACCATCGACGCGATCCACCTGGTCGTGCCCCCCGCGCTTCACGCGCCCATGTCTGTTCAGGCATTGCAGGCAGGCAAGCACTGCGCTTGCACCATCCCCATGGGTATGACCATGCAGGAGCTGGAGGACGTCATCAAGGCGCGCAAGGCTTCGGGCAAGAAATATATGTTTATGGAGACCACCGTTTACGCCCGTGAGTACCTTTATATAAAGGATCTGTGTGAGTCGGGTGAAATGGGCAGAGTGCAGTATTACAGATGCGCCCACTATCAGGATATGGAAGGCTGGCCCGAGTACTGGGAGGGCTATCCCCCTCTGATGCACCCCACCCACGCCGTCGCGCCCTGCCTGGCGCTCAGCGGCAAGCGCCCCGTGTCGGTCTTCGGCAAGGGCTCGGGCAAGGTGCGCGAGGAGCTGGCAAAGAAATACGGCTGCCCCTTTGCCTTTGAGGCGGCGCTGATCACACTGGAGGACAACGAGACCACCGTAGAAATGGAGCGCTTCCTTTATCACGTGGCGCGCAGCTACAGCGAATGCTTCTGCGCTTACGGCGAAAACAAGTCCTTCGAGTGGGAGCAGCTTCGCGGTGAGGGCCACGTTGTATTCACAAGAGATACGAACCAGGATCAGCCGAAGCGCGGCGCAACGATCCTGACCGAGCACCTCAAGACCCCCGATTACGCGCATCTGCTGCCCGACGAGATCAGCAGATTTACAAGAAGAGGCGTTTATGACGAGAGCAACCCCCACCTTTCCTTCAAGCAGGGCGGCGGTCACGGCGGCTCACATCCCCATCTTGTGCACGAGTTCGTGCGCAGCATCATCGAGGATCGCACCCCCTTCCCCAGCGATATCGACGGTGCTTATTGGACGGGCGTCGGACTCCTTGCGCACGAAAGCGCGATGGAGGGTGGCGTTGTCAAGGCCCTTCCCGTATACGAGAAAATTTAACGAAAAATACAAAAATCGGCAGAGCTATTGTTGCTCTGCCGATTTTGTGCTATAATAAAACAGGTGATGAAAATGGAAGAATTAAAAAAGAGAAAAACACCAAGATATCAAAGCTTCGATTACAATAGCATCGGTGCATATTTTATAACAATATGTACAAAAAACAAACAGCCGATCTTATCTCGTATCGTAGGGACAGGCGTCCTCGACTGTCCGCAAACCGTAGGGACAGGCGTCCTCGACTGTCCGCAAATCGAATTAACAAGATATGGTCAAATTGCCGATAAATACATCAAGCAATTAAATGATTTCTATGACCATCTGTCGGTTGAGGGCTATGTGATCATGCCCAATCATATCCACCTTTTATTATGGGTAAAGGGAAGCAAAAATACGGTCAATGACGGACAGTCGAGGACGCCTGTCCCTACAAATGTTGAGAGAGCAAACAGTGCATGTTCGCAATTTGTATCTACCTTAAAACGCTTTTGCAACAAAGAATACGGCGAAAGCATTTGGCAATCGCGCTTCAACGATCATATCATCCGAAACCGCCAAGATTTGGAAGAACACATCAAATACATTTATGAAAATCCCCTTCGTTGGCACTATGATGCATTGTACGCAGAAGAATAAAGATATCACTACCATGCATTTGCAAGCAATAAAATCAAACAGTAAAAAAGGAACGGGTGTCGCAAAAAGCGGCACCCGTTCTCTTATTTTTTTACCTTTTTGTATCAATCGTTCACAAAGATCATACCCGAAAGCGGCACTGCGATCTCGCAAAGTGCGCCGTCGACCTTACCCTCGGAAACGGCATTGCCCATACAATCCACCACGCGGTAGGACTTGCCCGCAGCGCCCTTTAATACAAGCGCTCTGTGGCGCGAGCTGTTCACGGCGATGACCTCGCTGTAAGCTCTGCAATCAATGATCGTATCGGTGTAAGCCGTGAAGATCGCCTTGCCGTCCTTCTCGGCGCAAACGATGCTGTTGGCGCACTCGGGGTTCGCCGCAAGGAGCTTGCCGTCGATCAAGATGTCGCGATGCGCTCTCCAGAAAGAAAGATAGTGCGCAAGCATTTTCTTATGATCCTCGGGAAGCGTCGCGATCTTCACCGAGATCTGCGGCACGCTGTAAAGCGCGCTGACGATCTGCAACGCGGCGCTCTCGACGGGGTCGTCGCGATGCCACATCAGCATATCCGAATGGACCGCGGTGTTGCCCGACGTCAGTCGAAGCGCGACCACGTCCTGACGGTTGCGGATCGCGTCGTTGGGGCAATCTCCCACGCGGAACATATTGCCATACTTTCTGATCGCGGGACCGACGTAGGACTGTCTGAACTCGATCAGCACCTCGGGATTGATGGCGCGCAGCGCGCTGTTGATATCAGTCATTAAAACGTCAACGGCATCCTCAAGAGATTGATAGTCGCGGCGCTCGTCATATTCCAGCGACTTGCCGCGCAGCACGAAGGAGTCGATAAAATCAAGCTTGAGTCCGTCAAGTCCCCAATCCAGCAGCGCCCTGGAATAAATATCGATCAGGAAATCGCGCACCTCTTTGTATCTGGGATCCAGCGCGAAATGATCGCGCCTGTTGCCCGACTGATCCAAAAGCATGGTTTCAAAGCGCTTGTAGTTTTCACTGTACAAGCCCACAAACGGCACCGAGTACCAAAGCATGACCTTCATACCCGTTTCGTGGATACGGTCAACAAATTCCTTCATATCGGGGATCTTTTTGGTGGCGACCCTCCAGTCGCCGCAGTAAGCGTAGCCCCTGTTGTTGTCATCGGTCTGCCAGCCGTCGTCGATGATCACGGTATCCATACCAAGGGGCTTTGACAGCTGACATTCCTTCACGATATCCTCGACATCAAGCTGCTGATGGTAGGAATACCACAGCGAGTTCATCGGGAGTCTGGCGTGCTCGGGCACGTAGGCGGGCTTGTATCCGCACTCGTTCTCCCACCACGACGCAACGTCGTAAATGCTATCGTAATACGGGATATCGCGGGTGTCGATGCGCACCGTGGCGCAGTATTCCTTCAAGGGGGCGACCTTCTCGGTGAAAAACTGGATATCCCATTCAAAATTCGCGTTCTCCTCGCAAATGCCCGCACGCAACGCCGTGGGCGTTTTCGCATCCGAAAGCGCCACGGTCATTCTGTTTCTGCCATTTTGCGAAACAAGCGCGTGCAAGGGCATCCAGGAGCAAAGGCGGGAAGCCACACCCTTTTTGCCCCAATTCACGCCAAGGCGTCTGTCGTAGCGGAGCGCGGGACTCCATATCGAGTAGATATCCGCGTCAGGAACACTGAATCTGATCGTGACCGTTTCGGGGATCTTTTCCTCATCAAGTACCATATGTACGTCAAAAAAACGCACACCGTTTACCGTTTTTTCGTTCTCAAGCGTGATCTTGGCTCCGTCAAAGCCCTTGATTTCAAAATTCACAAATCTTCTCCTTTCAAAATAGCTTGCAACCGCTATGCGGTGCTTTTATGATAGCATTGCTTTCAAAAACGTAACACGTATTTGCGATCTTACACCTTATCCGCGCGAAGCGTACAAAGGGGCAGCGGGAACCAGAGCCTTGCAACATCGCTTGCCATCTCGCGCATTGGCGAGAAGGGTGCGAACAGAAAATTGATCGCCTCGGTGTGTTCAAGCTCATAGTCAAACGAAACAGTATCGTCCGCTTTTTCGACAAACGGTTCGCCGTTTTTGACACAAACGCGGATGCGCTCATCCCCCGCATAGCCGTGGATCAGCAGGGTCATTTCCCCATCGGGCAGGGTCGTGTAGGAAAGCTTCAGGGCAAGAAACGCCTCAATCACGGCGCGGTAGCAAAGCACGTTGAAGCTTGCCATATGGTCAAGACTGATGCCTTCCGCGATCCGCGTAAGCTCCTCTCTGTAGCGCAGCTGATGCGGCAAAAGGCAAACACTGCATTTTCCGTCGAAGTAGGCAGACACCGAACGGACAAGCGGCATAAAGGCTTCATCCTCTACCGCCTGCACCTCGGACACGGATTTACTATTATCCAAAATGCAGTATCCGACAAAACGGTCGCCGTCAAGAAAAGCAAGAAGCTTTGCGCGCCAGGAGCTTGCGATAGCAAGATACTCCTCACGCGGACGCACAGCGATCAT
>JAGALS010000040.1 GCA_017625065.1 Clostridia bacterium
CCTCGCTTTTGCTTGTTCGGATAGAGATTTTGGTAATTTGCTTTGCAAATCGGCGGCGTTGCCGCCGCAAAATCTCCAGTTACTCGCCTTCGGCGAGTTCATTCCTCAACCCGCAAAAGTTCGACTACGGGCTATCGCCCTGCGCTCAGGATGACACGCTGAATCAAATGAAGCGCGTCATGGTATGAAAAGGCTGACGGTGGGATAACGTACAAATTTGTAGGGCGGGGGGCATCCTTGCTCAGGATGAACACGCTCGCCCGAAGTTTTCGGTAATTTGCGTAGCAAATCGATGGTGTTTAGCCATCGCGGAAACTTCATCTGCTTCGCCTTTGGCGAAGCTGGCTCCCGCCGAAAACAAAGACCTTTGGCTACAACAGGGCGGCAGCAAGCCACCACCCTGCAAAACATCGCGCATCCGCGACCAACGGTCGGACAATGCGCCAACCGAACCGAGGCCCTTGACCGTCGCGTGTGCGGCGAGGCAGCCTGATCCGTTTTTGGCGAGAACGGCTTGACTTCGGCATTTAAAAATGATATAATAAAATAGGTAATTTTGCGTGCGTGAGGAGATTTTATCATGAAAAATATCGTGTTCGATTTCGGTCAGGTGTTGGTGCATTTTGAGCCCGCTTACATGGTCGGGCGATACGTTTCGGACCCCGACGACGCAAGACTGCTGGAAACGGTCGTGTTTGACCGTCTGTATTGGGATCGCCTGGATGCGGGTACGATGTCCGACGGCGAGCTGATCTCGGCGGTACGGGAGCGACTGCCCGAGCGCCTTTGGGATGTGGCAAGCAGGATCTATTACGAATGGATCTATAACATTCCCGAAACAGAGGGGATGCGCGAGCTGATCGCTGAGCTAAAGGAAAACTATAACGTGGCGGTGTTTTTGCTGTCTAACATATCGCTGTATTTCGCAAGGCACGCACACGAGATCCCGATCCTGAAACAGATCGACAAATGTATCTTTTCCTCGGTGTGCGGTATGGTCAAGCCCAACGCCGATATTTTTCGGCATCTGTGTATTTCGTGCGGTATTGATCCGCATGAAACGCTGTTCGTGGATGACCGCGCGGAAAATATCGAGGGCGCACGAAGCGTGGGGATCGATGGTTATTGCTTTGACGGAAACACGGCAAGGCTGCGCGCGTATTTGCGGGAAAGGCTTGAAAAAAGGGCGTGATCGGCGGTTGTGCTTAAAAGAGAAAAAGTTTGATAAAAGTCGAAAATATAGCGCAAACCCTCTTGACAAAAGGGGGGTGTTGTAGTAAAATATATAAGATAAAATTTGTAAGGCAAGAAGCCGTCGTTTGTGCGGATTTCTGCATGAGGGAGTCTTGCCGATGGCGAGATTCCTTTTTTTCGGAGCTTGCCTTTGCGTGAAGTAAAAGAATTTGAGCCGTGCCGCGTGGCACAGGAGTATTTTCGAGTTACTTAAGGAGGTCAAATATGAAAAAGCTGACAGATGCTTGCATGATGGATACTACCCCCGTCTCGGCTACCGAGTTTTTTCCGCTTTCCTCTCTTTTCTCCAAAATTGATATGGGGCTCGCAGACGATCCCCGTTATACCGTTTTTCCCGGCTTTTGCGATGTGCATGTGCATTTTCGTGAGCCGGGCTTTTCTTATAAAGAGACGATCGCAAGCGGCAGTGCATCGGCGGCGCGGGGCGGTTATACCGCGGTCTGCACGATGGCAAACCTTAACCCCGTGCCCGATAGCGTGGAGCACCTCGGCGAGCAGCTGAGGCTGATCGAGGATCAGGCGACCATCCACGTTTACCCTTACGGTGCGATCACGGTCGGGGAAAAGGGCGAGGCGCTTGCCGACCTTGAGGGGATGGCGCCGAACGTCGCGGGTTTTTCCGACGACGGGCGCGGCGTGCAAAGCGAGGAGATGATGCGCGCGGCGATGATACGCGCCAAGGCGCTCGGCAAGGTGATCGTGGCGCATTGCGAGGTCAACGACCTTTTGCACGGCGGCTACATACACGACGGCGAATACGCGAAGGCGCACGGACACAAGGGTATCTGCTCTGAGAGCGAGTACGCCCAGATCGCGCGTGATCTAAGGCTTGCCGAGGAGATCGGCTGTGCCTATCACGTCTGCCACATTTCCGCAAAGGAGAGCGTGGCGCTGATCCGCGACGCGAAGGCGCGCGGCGTTGACGTGACCTGCGAGACCGCCCCACACTATCTTGTGATGGACGACAGTGACCTCTCGGAGCACGGCCGCTTTAAAATGAATCCGCCCTTGCGCGGTGCCGCCGACAGAGAGGCATTGCTTGAAGGACTGATCGACGGGACGATCGATTGCATCGCCACCGACCACGCGCCGCACAGCGCCGAGGAAAAATCCAAGGGCCTTGCGGGCAGCGCATTCGGCGTGGTGGGGCTGGAAACGGCGTTCCCCGTCCTATACACCTATCTTGTGAAAACGGGCAAGGTCGCGCTTTCACGTATTGTCGATGCGCTGGCGATAAAGCCAAGGCAACGCTTCGGCATCCCGTTCGGGAACGACTTCTCGGTCTGGGAGCTTGACGCGTGCGACGTTGTGGACCCCGACAAATTCCTGTCCAAGGGCAGGGCGACCCCGTTTGAGGGAAAGACACTTTACGGTAAAAACGTTCTGACGGTCTGTGACGGCAATATCGTCTATCGTGAGAACAACTGATATACAGAGGAGGACAAAAAAATGGCAAAAAGAACAGATCTGAAAAAAATCCTGATCATCGGCTCGGGCCCCATCGTGATCGGTCAGGCGGCGGAATTTGACTACGCGGGCACGCAGGCGTGCCTTGCGCTCAAGGAGGAAGGGTACGAGGTCGTGCTTTGCAACTCCAACCCCGCGACCATTATGACCGACACCGCCATCGCGGACAAGGTCTATATGGAGCCGCTGACGCTGGAATATATCGCAAAGATCCTGCGCTATGAGCGTCCCGACGCCATCGTGCCCGGCATCGGCGGACAGACGGGACTCAACCTTGCAATGCAGCTGGAAAAGAAGGGTGTGCTCAAGGAATGCGGCGTTGAGCTGTTGGGTACCAGCAGTGAGTCGATCGAGCGTGCCGAGGACAGAGAGCTTTTCAAGGAGCTTTGTCAGTCGATCGGCGAGCCTGTCATCCCCTCCGAGATCACCTACAGCCTTGACGAAGCGAAGGTCGCTGCCGAGCGCATCGGCTATCCCGTCGTGCTGCGCCCTGCCTTTACCCTTGGCGGTACGGGCGGCGGCTTTGCCTACAACGAACAGGAGCTTGTCGAGATCGGCATGAACGCCTTCAAGCTCTCCCCTGTGCATCAGGTTCTGATCGAAAAGTCGGTGAAGGGCTATAAGGAGATCGAATTTGAGGTCATGCGCGACTCCGCCGATCACGCCATCACCATCTGCGGTATGGAAAACATCGACCCCGTTGGCGTGCATACGGGCGACTCGATCGTGGTGGCGCCCATTCTGACGCTGTCGGATAAGGAGCGCAAGATGCTGAACGACTCCGCCATCAAGATCATCCGCGAGCTGAAGATCTCGGGCGGCTGTAACGTGCAGTTCGCACTGCACCCCACCTCGGGTGAGTACTACCTCATCGAGGTCAACCCCCGCGTGTCGCGCTCCTCGGCGCTCGCGTCCAAGGCTAGCGGCTACCCCATCGCGCGTGTGACCGCGAAGATCGCCGTCGGTATGCTGCTGGAGGAGATCAAGATCGCCAACACCAACGCCGCCTTCGAGCCTAAGCTCGATTACGTCATTTCCAAGCTCCCTCGCTTCCCGTTCGACAAGTTCACGTCTGCATCCAACCTGCTTGGCACGCAGATGAAGGCAACGGGCGAGGTCATGGGCATCGGCGAAACGCTGGAGGAATCGCTGCTCAAGGGCATTCGCTCGCTTGAGATCGGCGTGAACCACATCTATCACGCCAAGTTTGACAGTATGTCCAAGCAGGAAATGCTGGACTATATCGCGGATTTCCATTCCGACAACATCTTCGCCATCGCCGAGCTGATCTATCACGGCGTTAGTGTTGACGAGCTGCATAAGATCACCCAGATCACCCCCTATTTCCTGGAGGCGATCAAGCGCATCGTGGATATGGAGGAGCTGCTGCGCGGCAAAGTCTTCGACCTTGAAACGCTGACGGCGGCAAAGAAGATGGGCTTCTCGGATCAGTACGTGGCAAAGCTGTGGAAATGCACCGAGCTTGACGTGTATCGCTTCCGTATGGAAAAGAACCTCGCGCCCAACTTCCGTATGGTGGACACCTGCCACACGAATGCGTACATCCCGTACTTCTATTCGTCCTACACGGGCGAGAATACCTCGATCCTGACCAAAAAGGAAAAGATCGTCGTGCTTGGCGCGGGCCCCATCCGTATCGGTCAGGGTGTCGAGTTCGACTACTCCACCGTCCATGCCGTGCAGACCATTAAGCGCGCGGGCTATGAGGCGATCATCATCAACAACAACCCCGAAACGGTTTCGACCGATTATACCACCGCCGACAAGCTGTACTTCGAGCCGCTGACGCCCGAGGACGTGATGAATATCATCAATTTTGAAAAGCCCATCGGCGTTGTGGCATCTCTCGGCGGCCAGACCGCCATCAACCTGGCGCAGCCCCTCACCGATCGCGGCGTCAAGATCATCGGCACCGACTGTGCCGCCATTGATAAGGCAGAAAACCGCGACGCGTTTGAAAAGCTGCTGACCGATCTTAAGATCCCGCAGCCCAAGGGCCACGCCGTCACCAAGATTGAGGACGGCATCAAGGCCGCCGCCGAGATCGGCTACCCCGTGCTGGTGCGCCCCTCCTTCGTGCTGGGCGGCAGAGCGATGCAGATCGTCGCAAACGAGGAGCAGCTCCGCCACTACCTGCGCACCGCCGTTGAGATCGACGAGGACAAGCCCGTGCTTGTGGATAAGTACATTCAGGGCAAGGAGGTCGAGATCGACGCCATCTGCGACGGCCGCGACGTATTCGTGCCCGGCATCATGGAGCTTGTCGAGCGCACGGGTGTGCACTCGGGCGACTCGATCAGCGTGTATCCCACCTTCTCGATCTCCAACAAGGTCAAGGGCATCATTTTGCAGTACGCAAAGAAGCTCGGCCTTGGCATCGGCATTGTTGGTTTGTTCAACATTCAGTTCATCGTTGACGACAAAGAGGACGTTTACGTCATCGAGGTCAACCCCAGATCCTCGCGTACCGTTCCGTTCCTGTCCAAGGCAACGGGCTTTAGCCTTGCCGACATCGCCACCGAGGTGATCATGGGCAAGACACTCAAGGAGCAGGGCTTCTTCGATATCTACCCCGAGGAGAAAAAGCGCTGGTACGTGAAAGTCCCTGTGTTCTCCTTCAACAAGCTCCGCGGCCTTGATTCCTACCTTTCCCCCGAGATGAAGTCCACGGGCGAGGCGATCGGCTACGACGACAAGCTCAACCGCGCGCTTTACAAGGCGCTGCAGGCAGGCGGCACGCATCTGCAGAACTACGGCACCGTGCTTGCCACCATCGCCGATAAGGATAAGGAGGAGGCGCTGCCCCTCATCCGCCGCTTCTACGACCTCGGCTTCAATATCGAGGCGACCGAGGGCACGGCGAAGTTCCTCAAGGAGAACGGCATCCGCACCCGCGTGCTGCAAAAGATCTCCGACGGCAGCACCGAGATCATCGACTCGATCCGTCAGGGTCACATCGCGTACGTGCTCAACACCCGCGACATCGGCTCGCAGGGTCAGATGAGCGACGGCGCCGAGATCCGCATGGCGGCGACCGAGAACAACGTCACCATCTTCACTGCGATGGATACCGTCCGCGTTCTGCTGGACGTTCTGGAAGAAACGACGCTGCGCGTATCTACCATTGATGCGTAATCTGCCGTCAAAAAATCGCACATAGCTGCGTTGCTCCACACCTGCGAATTCGACGCACGGCAAGTGCGCCATCATCCGCAGGTTTCCGGTGCGCCTTGCTCTGCACGATTTTTTATAGGCAGAAAAACGGCAACTTGAAAACTGTTTAAGATTTTTCGGAGGGTTTTGGAACCCTTTTGCAAAAGGGTTCCCTTGCCGTATCCCCCGCAAAACCTTTTGACCAAAAAAGATGGTACGTAGCCGTGTTGTTTGTACAAATGGCGTTGTGCCAAGCGGGCATCGTACAAACCCGTAGGGACCGGCGTCCTCGTAAGGAGCGAAGCGACGGAATAGCGAGCCTGCGAGTGTCCGGTCCGTAATTCGCGACCAACAAGCGGGCATCGTACAAACCCGTAGGGGGCGACGTCCTCGACGCCCCGTATCAATGACCAAGGAGATTATCATGAAGCAAAGCTTTTTTGAAATCGTCAAAAACGTGGCGCTGACCGCCGACGTTTATAAAATGGAGCTTTCGGGGGATACCTCTGCGATCACCGCCCCCGGTCAGTTCGTCAATATTAAACTTGAGGGCAAGTTCCTGCGCCGCCCGATCTCGGTGTGCGACTGTGTGGAAGGGCTGCTCACCATCATCTACAAGGTGGTGGGAGAGGGCACCGCGCAAATGGCAGAGATGCAAGCGGGCGAGAAGCTGGACATTCTCACGGGCCTTGGCAATGGCTATGACCTTTCCACCGCGGGCGAGCACCCCGTGCTGCTCGGCGGCGGCGTTGGCGTTCCGCCCCTTTATATGCTGGCAAAGCAGCTTGTAGCACAGGGCAAGAAGGTCAGTGTGGTGCTTGGCTTCAACAAGGCCGGCGAGGTCTTTTATGCCGATGAATTTGCGGCGCTCGGCGCCGACGTGACCGTCACCACGGTGGACGGCTCGATGGGCGTGAAGGGCTTTGTCACCGACGCCCTGCCCGCTGATTATACTTACTTTTATACCTGCGGTCCCGAGCCGATGCTGAAGGCGGTCTACAAGGCGAGTGCGACCTCGGGGCAGATGAGCTTTGAGGAGCGCATGGGCTGCGGCTTTGGCGCGTGCATGGGCTGCTCGTGCAAGACTATCACGGGCTACAAGCGTATTTGCAAGGAAGGGCCTGTGATGAGAAAGGAGGAGATCCTATGGGAAAGCTGAGCGTGAATCTGTGTGGCATCGAGATGGATAATCCCGTGATCCCCGCGTCGGGAACCTTTGGATACGGTTACGAGTTTGCCGAGCTTTACGACATCAACTGCCTTGGCACGTTCTCCTTCAAGGGCACGACCAAGGATCCCCGTTTCGGCAACCCCACCCCCCGTATCGCGGAATGCGAGGCGGGTATGATCAACGCCGTCGGATTGCAAAATCCGGGTGTGGAGAAGGTGATCTCCGAGGAGCTGCCGCGACTTGCAAGGTGCTTCCACAAGCCCGTGATGGCAAACGTATCGGGCTTTTCGGTGGAGGATTACGCCTACACCTGCGAGAAATTGGATCAGGAGGCGCAGGTCGGCTGGCTTGAGGTCAACGTTAGTTGCCCCAACGTGCACGGCGGCGGTATGAGCTTCGGCACAAGCCCCGAGGCGGCTGCCGAGGTCACAAGGGCGGTGAAAAAGGTCGCCACCAAGCCCGTTATGATTAAGCTCTCGCCCAACGTGACCGACATCGTGTCGATCGCCAAGGCGTGCGAGGCGGCAGGTGCCGACGGCATCAGCCTGATCAATACTATGCTCGGTATGCGCATCGATCTGCGTCGCCGCACCCCCGTGATCGCCAACAAGATGGGCGGATTTTCGGGGCCTGCCATTTTCCCAGTGGCGGTGAGAATGGTCTATCAGGTCGCCAATGCCGTGAATATTCCCGTGGTGGGTATGGGCGGTGTTTCCACAGCCCGTGACGTGATCGAAATGATGATGGCGGGTGCCACCGCCGTTGAGGTGGGAGCCGCCAATCTGGTCGACCCCTTCGCATCCAAAAAGATCGTGGACGACCTGCCTGCCGAGATGGAGAAATACCGCATCGAAAAGCTGTCGGATATCATCGGCGCGGTCAAATAAAGTGCCAAACGGTACGCATAAATGCAACGCAAACACAACAAAAGCATTGTCCCAACAGCAAAAACGCTTCGCAAAAATATGACAAAAGAAGAAAAGCATCTTTGGTATGATTTTTTGCGTTTGTATCCCGTTCGCTTTTCAAAACAGAAGGTTTTGGGGCAGTACATTGCGGATTTCTATTGTGCGAAAGCGAAGCTTGTGATCGAATTGGATGGGTCGCAGCATCTTTCGGAAATAGGGATCGTACACGACAGCGAAAGAACTGCTTTTTTGGAACAATACGATCTCCAAGTAATAAGAATACCGAATCAAATGATATGGCAAGATTTTGACCGTGTGTGCGCGTATATCGATGATATTGTGCAACAATCCCTCAGTCGCTTGCGCGACAGCTCCCTTTACACAAGGGAGCCATAAGGAAAAGGCGCACACGTGTAAAAAATGCGTTGATTTTTGCCCGTGATCAAAATGATAATTCGATATGACTATAAAACGGATGCTATTGAAGAATTTGCGAAGGTGTGCAACCAAAAACGATTCCAAGCTAAGGAAGCGGCTGTTGATTTATTTTTGAGAAATGAGCCATCACAAATGGCTCCCTTGTGCAAAGGGAGCTGTCAGCGAAGCTGACTGAGGGATTGTAAAAACAAAAATTAAGAAAAAGGAGATACAAAAAATGGGAAAAGACGTCATCATTGCCTGCGATTTTGATAGCAAGGAGAAGGTGTTTGCCTTCCTTGACAAGTTCAGCGCAGAACAGAGAAAGCCCTTCGTGAAGATCGGTATGGAGCTTTACTATGCCGAAGGACCCGAGATCGTGCGCGAGATCAAGCGCCGCGGTCACAAGATCTTCCTGGATCTGAAATTGCACGATATCCCCAACACGGTGAAAAAATCCATGGCGGTGCTTTCCCGTTTGGACGTTGATATGACCAATCTGCACGCGGCGGGCACCTGCCGTATGATGGAAGCTGCCATCGAGGGGCTGACCCGCGAGGACGGCACCCGTCCTTTGCTGATCGCGGTCACGCAACTGACCTCGACCGACGAGGAAACGATGAAAGAGGACCTGCTGATCAATGAGCCGATTGATAAAGTCGTTTTGCACTATGCCTCTAACGCAAAAAAGGCGGGGCTGGACGGCGTTGTCTGCTCGCCGCTTGAGGCGGGCAAGGTACACGATACCTGCGGAAAGGATTTTGTGACCGTGACTCCCGGCGTGCGCTTTGCCGACGGCGACATCGGCGACCAGAAGCGCGTGATGACCCCCGCCGCCGCAAAGGAGATCGGATCGGATTACATCGTTGTGGGCAGACCCATCACCGCGGCCGAGGATCCCGTTGCCGCATACCGCCGCTGCGTTACGGAGTTCTGCGATTGATATGAGATACAAAATAGACCACGATTTTCACATCCATTCCTTTATTTCCCGCTGCTCGCTCGATCCCGAGCAGACAAGCGAGCGCATTTTGCGCTATGCCGAGGAAAACGGATTTTCGCAGATTTGCCTGACGGACCATTTCTGGGACGAGAGCGTCGAGGGCGCTTCGAATTGGTACAGCAAGCAGAACTACGCGCATATCGCCGCGGCACTGCCGCTGCCGAAGTCCGATCGGGTAGAGTTTTTGTTCGGCGCTGAGACCGAGATGGACAAGAATTTGGTGCTTGGCATATCCAAAAAGAGATTTGACGATTTCGGCTTCGTCGTGATTCCCACCACGCACCTGCATATGAAGCTGAATATCAGCGAGGAGGACGGTGCAACGCCCGAGGGCAGAGCGAAGGTCTGGGTCAGCCGTCTTGACGGGCTGCTTGATATGGATCTGCCCTTCGGCAAGATCGGTATCGCGCACCTTTCCGCCACCTGTATCGCCAAGGAGCGAGAGAATTATCTGCGCGTTTTGGAGCTGCTCCCCGAGCGCGAATTGGAGCGCCTTTTTGCCAAGGCGGCAGAAAAAGGCGTTGGTATCGAGCTGAACAGAGCTGATATCGAGGCGGCAGAGGGTGCGGAGGAGATCGTGATGCGTCCCTTTAAAATTGCGAAATATCAAGGCTGCAAGTTCTATCTTGGCAGCGATGCGCATACCACTGCGGCGCTTGATGCGGCCGTGGGGCGCTTTGACTGGGCGGTCAGCTATCTTGACCTGAAGGAAACCGACAAATTTCACATTTCAAAGTAAAAAGGAGATCGAAATGGAAGCTTATAAGAGAGAATTTATTGAATTTTTGCAGGGAGCGGGCGTGCTGAAATTCGGCGATTTCACCGCAAAGTCGGGCCGCAAGATCCCCTATTTCGTTAACGCCGGCATGATCAAGACCGGCGATCAGATCTCCAAGATGGGCGAGTTTTACGCAAAGGCTTACTTTGATAAGCTCGGCAAAAAGCCGACTGTTTTGTACGGCCCTGCCTACAAGGGCATTCCGCTGTCGATCTCTGCCGCTGTCGCGCTGTCCAAGAACGGGCTTGACGTACCCTTCTTCTTCAACCGCAAGGAGGTCAAGGACCACGGCGAGGGCGGTACCTTTGTGGGTTACGTGCCCGAGGCAGGCGAGGAGATCGTCATCATCGAGGACGTGATCACCGCAGGCACCGCGATCCGCGAGTCGATGGAGATCCTGAAGCACCTTGAGGGCACCAAGGTGGTCGCCACCTTCATTATGGTCGACCGCAAGGAAAAGGGTCAGACCGACAAGGGCGCGATGCAGGAGATCGAGGAGCAGTTCGGCTTCCCCGTATACTCCGTGGTCGACGTTTACGACATCATCGAGTACCTTTCCGAGGACCCCGCAAACGAAGAAAACGTAACACGTATCAAGAATTATCTTGCAATCAACGGGGCAAAGGCATAATTTGTAACCAAGCATAGGCATCATTATTGAGAAAGGATATTCACAATGAAAAGCGTGATCGATATTTTTGATCTTTCCACCAAGGAAGTGGACGAGCTCCTGGAGCTTGCAAGCGATATCATCGAAAATCCCGCAAAATATGCAGAGGTCTGTCACGGTAAAAAGCTGGCGACGCTGTTTTTCGAGCCCTCTACCCGTACGCGCCTTTCGTTTGAGGCGGCAATGTATGAATTGGGCGGCCACGTGATCGGATTTTCCGACGCGAGCAGCTCGTCTGCGACGAAGGGAGAGAGCGTTGCCGATACCGTCAAGGTCATCAGCTGCTATGCCGACATCATTGCGATGCGCCACACGCGTGAGGGCGCGCCCCTGGTCGCTTCCTGCAACGCAACCATCCCCGTGATCAACGCGGGCGACGGCGGCCACAAGCACCCCACCCAAACGCTTGCGGACCTACTCACCATCCGCCGCGAGAAGGGCAGACTTTGCGACCTTACGGTGGGCTTTTGCGGCGACCTCAAGTACGGCAGAACGGTGCATTCGCTCATCGAGGCGCTTTCCCGTTACACGGGTATCAAGCTGGTGCTGATCTCGCCCGATGAATTGAAGATCCCCGGCTACGTCAAGCACGAGGTCATCCGCAAGAGCGGTATGCCCTACGTGGAGACTGACGATCTGGAATCGGCGCTGCCCGATCTGGATATTCTTTACATGACGCGCGTGCAAAAGGAGCGCTTTGCCGACCTTGCGGTCTATGAGCGCCTCAAGGACAGCTACATTCTGACGGCGGAAAAGATGAAGGCGGCGAAAGAAGATATGTCGGTCTTGCACCCCCTGCCTCGCGTGAACGAGATCAGCGTGAAGATCGACGACGACCCCCGCGCTTGCTACTTCAAGCAGGTAAAGAACGGAAAATATATCCGTATGGCGCTGATCCTGACACTCTTGCGCGCCGCCGAGAAGGAGCAGCCTCATCCCGAGCTGCCCCCCGTCAAGCGTGCGGAGGGCGAGAAGCTGTTTGTCAATACCCACAAGTGCCGCAATCCGCGCTGCATCACCGTGACCGAGCAGGAGCTTGACCAGGTCTGCCGTTTTATGGATGCCAAAAACAACATCTACCGCTGCGTTTACTGCGACAAAAAGATCCGCGTGGACGAGTAAGCGGACGAAAAGCGGACGGATACGAATAAACGAACAAACACAGGCGCTCGCTTTGGCGAGCGCCTGTGTTGCGTTGTATGTGTCATTCTGAGCGTAGTCGAAGTTTTGCGGGTCGAAGCATGAACTCGCCTTTGGCGAGTAACGGGAGTTTTTGCGGCGGCTAAACACCGCCGATTTGCTTCGCAAATTACCGAAAACTTCGGATCAGCGTGTCATCCTGAGCGGAACAGCACTCGCAGAAAACGAGTGCTGTGGAGTCGAAGTTTTGCGGTCGAGAGCTTGCTCGAGCAAGCAAAACCGAGGAGCGATAGCGACGAAGGGATCTACGAAGGATATATAATAGCTTTTCTGCTTTGTGTTATTTTTTCATTTGTTTGGAATGTTACTCTGCACACAAAAGCTATTGGTATTCCATTCGAGATCCCGCTGCGGCTGATGCCTTGCGCTTTTGCTTGCTCAGGCAAAGCCTTCGACCCGCAAAAGTTCGACGCGGGCTACGCCCTTG
Organism: Clostridia bacterium; assembly: GCA_017625065.1. Classification (GTDB taxonomy): domain Bacteria; phylum Bacillota; class Clostridia; order Oscillospirales; family CAG-272; genus Firm-07. The sequence continues at coordinate 12,470 of JAGALS010000040.1, forward strand.
CTCAGGATGACACACAGCCGTGGAAAAACGTACAAACCCGTAGGGGGAGCGAGCCAACCGCTGCCGGTGGCAGGAGAAGGGAGGCGAGCGAGTGGTAGCGGTCGAAAAAATCAAGGAAAGCGTAAGCCCGCGGATTTTTTCGGGCACCGCAACAGGACAGGCGCCCTCGACAGCCCGAAACCTACAAGCGTCCGTCCCGTAAAAACCTCTCACCTTACCTCAAAACCGAAAATACAAAAACGGGTTAAATCCTGCATCCGACAGGTCGACGATCGCAAGAAAAAGGGCGGCGAGGGGCAGGGCGGTGCGCAGCCAAAAATAGCGCTTTTTGCATACCGTTTGGCGGTATATTGCTTTTGGCAAGGGTGTGCTGCCAAGCGCGCAGAGCGAAAGAAGGGGCAAATGCCGCACAAGGTCGTAAAGGTCTGCGCGCGAAAGGAGTCCGTTTGCCCCAAAGAGCTTGCCCCAAAATTGGGGGAGAGCCGAGAGCGAAAGCGCCGCGGAGCTGCCGTCAAAGGCGAAGATCAGCCACCCGAAAAGGATGGCGAAAATCGTGCCCGCGTGTGCGAAAAGTAGGGGAACGGGTGTGAAAAAACGCTTCAAAACGAACTTTTCAAGGACGAGAAGCACAAAATAATAGACACCCCAAAGCAGAAAATTCCACGATGCCCCGTGCCAAAGTCCCGTCAGCGACCAGACGACAAATAGGTTCAGCACCGTGCGCGCTTTGCCGCGCCGACTGCCGCCAAGAGGGAAATACATGTACTCCCGAAAAAATGAGGAGAGCGTGATATGCCACCGCCGCCAGAAGTCGGTGATGCCGCGCGAGATATAGGGATAGCGGAAGTTTTCGGGGAAACGAAAGCCGAAGATGCGCCCCAGCCCCACCGCCATATCGGAATAGCCCGAAAAATCAAAATAAATTTGAAAGGCAAAGGCAAACAGCGCCGCCCACGCGCCAAGCGCGGAGAGCGCCGTGCGCCCGACAAGCATTTGAAAAAGTCCCCCGATGGGGTTTGCAAGCAGCATTTTCTTGGCAAGCCCCGCGGTAAAGCGCCGCGTGCCCGCGGCGGCTCCGCCGATGCTGTGCGTGCGCTGCCGCAGTGCCGCCGCCACGTCGCGGTAGCGCACGATCGGCCCCGCTACAAGCTGTGGGAACAGCGCCACGTACACCCCCAACACGGCGGGATTTTTTTCGGGCGCGACCTCCCCTCGATAGACGTCGATGACGTAGGAAAGTGCCTGAAAGGTGTAAAAGGAAATGCCAAGCGGCAGACGGGGTGCTGTCACAAAAAGCCCCATAACGGGTGCGAAAAACCCGATATATTTGTAATAAAACAGCAGTCCGATATGAAAAATGACAGCCAGAACAAGCAGCGCCCGCTTGCGCGTTGCGCGCGCGATCAGCACACCGAACAGCGTGTCCGCCAGAATGACACCGATCATCAGAAACAGATACAGCGGCTCGCCCCATGCGTAAAAAAGCAGGCTTGCCGCAAGCAGCACACCGTTTTGCCACGGCAGTGCGCCGCCTGCTTCTCGGTCTTTTTGAAAAAGCCGAACGAGCCACGGCGGCAGAAAGTAAAACAGCAATGTCAGGGGCAAAAACCAAAACAAAAACGAAAAGGACGAAAACAGCATAGCTCCACTCCGCGTTACAATCGTTATTTTTAGCATTTCACGCCCTTCGCGTTCCTATCGCAGTACAATTTTGGCAAAAATATTGCAAAAAAGTGAAAATTATTTAATAAATAATGATATTTTGTGCAAAGTGACTATTGCAAAATGATGCATAATGCGGTATAATCGAAAATAAGATGCCGTGACTGCGGAAAGCACGGTACATTATTTTTTCAATAAGGAGAAAAAGATTATGAAAAAGATTCTTTCCATCGTTCTTGCTGTAGTGATGGTCGCAGGCTGCTGTGTAGCTCTGTCCTCCTGCAGCTACAAGGACACCATTAACATCGGTGTTTCCGGCCCTCTGACCGGCGACGCAGCCGTTTACGGCCAGGCAGTTGCAAACGCAGCTCAGCTTGCCGTTGACGAGATCAACGCACAGGGCGGCCTCAACGGCATCGAGTTCAGACTGATCGCAACCGACGACCAGGCTGATGCCGCAAAGGTTGAGACCAACTACAACAAGATGATGCGCAAGGGCATGCAGGTTTCCCTTGGCTGCGTCACCACCGGCGCTTGCCTTGAGTTCAAGAACCTTTCCAAGGCTGACGACCTGTTCTTCCTGACCCCCTCCGCTTCCGGTGACAGCGTTCCCGAATTCTCCAACGGTTACCAGATGTGCTTCGCAGACTCCAACCAGGGTGGAGTTGCCGCTCTGTACGTGCAGTCCCTGCTTGCCGCAGGCCTGCTGACGAACGGTCTGAAGATCGAAGAGGTCGGCGTGTTCTACAAGTCCGACGATGCTTACTCCAAGGGTATTTACGACAAGTTCATCGAAATGATGCCCGGCATCCCCGAGGCAAACAGAGTTGCCTTCACCGGCACCAACAGCGACTTCACCGCTCAGATCGACGCGCTGAAGGGCTGCAAGTTCATCTTTATGCCCATTTACTACACCCCTGCTTCCCAGTTCATGGTACAGGCTAAGGATAAGATCGACGCGAAGGCGATCTACTACGGCTGCGACGGCTTTGACGGCATCGAGTCCGCTGAGGGCTTTGACATCACCTCCATTCCTCAGGAGGTTTCCATGCTTTCTCACTACAACTCCAAGGCCACCGAGGGTAAGGCAAAGGAATTTGCTGACAAGTACGAGGCGAAGTACGGCAAGGACACGCTCAACCAGTTCGGTGCTTCCGCATACGACTGCGTATGGGCGATCTACGGCGCAATGAAGAAGGCTGTTGCTGAGGGCAAGACCGTCAACAACGAGACCACCGTTGCCGATATGTGCGCTATCCTGAAGGAGCAGTTCAACGGCGAATACACCTACAGCGGTGCGACCGGCACCAACATCAAGTGGGCTGACACCGGTTACGTTGCAAAGGTTGCTGATTACATCCAGATCAAGGCTGCTAACTGATAGGACTCCATCAAAATAAACTGTTGCTGACACGGCGTTTTGCCGTGTCAGCATTTTATCCCAAGCAAGCACTTGGGGAGCTAGAGGAATTTTTATGAATTTTATTGCTGCAATCATTAACGGACTCAGCTCGGGCGGCACCTATGCGATCATCGCGCTTGGTTACACGATGGTGTACGGTATCGCCAAAATGCTGAACTTCGCGCATGGCGACATCATTATGATGGGCGGCTATGCCATGTATATTGCGCTGTCTTTGGCGGGTCACCCGATTCTTGCGCTTGTAGCGGGAATCGTTTTTTGCGTTTTACTTGGTGTCGCCATCGAGCGTTATGCGTACAAGCCCCTGCGCGGCGCGGCACCCCTGGCGGTGCTGATCACAGCCATCGGTATGAGCTACCTTTTGCAGAGCCTTGCGCAGATCATTTTCGGCTCGGCGCCGAAGATGCTCGTGAAGCTCCAGGTGCCCGGTTTCTTTATGATCGGCTCGCTTCGCGTTGACTACAGTACACTGATCACACTCATCGTGACGGTGGTGGTGATGACCGCGCTGACGGTGTTTATCAAAAAGTCCAAGCCCGGACGTGCCATGGTGGCGGTCTCTGAGGACAGAGACGCCGCGCTGCTGATGGGCATCAACACCAATGCCATCATCGCGATTACCTTCGCCATCGGCTCGGCGCTTGCCGCCGTGGCGGGGTATCTCATGCTGATGAAGGCGCCCAGCCTTTCCAACACGCTTGGCGCGATGCCCGGTATCAAGGCGTTCACCGCCGCGGTCATCGGCGGCATCGGCTCGATCCCCGGCGCAATGGTGGGCGGTATTCTGCTTGGCGTTGTGGAAAGCTTCTCTTACAGCATTCCCGCCCTTGCACCCTTTACCGAAGCCGTTGAGTTCTCGATTTTGATCGTCGTGCTTTTGGTCAAGCCCTCGGGTATTCTTGGTAAGATGCGGAGGGAAAAGGTATGAGTCTTAAGAATTTTAACTGGAAAAAGTACACCAACTACCTCGTGGTTGGCGGTGTGATGCTGATCTTCGGTCTGCTCTCGCTTGTGGGCGTGTCGGATGCGTCGATCACCAGCCTGCTTGAAAGAATTTCGATCGCCGCCATTCTGGCAGTTTCGCTCTCGATGGTGGTGGGCTTCCTCGGCGAGCTGTCGCTTGGACACGCGGGCTTTATGTGCGTTGGCGCTTACCTTGGCGGTAAGGTCGCCGCGCTGCTGGAGCCTTCTCTTGGCAACGGACCGCTGAACTTCTTCATCGCGCTTTTGGTGGGTAGCCTTGCGGCGGCGCTGTTCGGCGTGATCGTCGGACTTCCCGCATTGCGCCTTCGCGGCGACTATCTTGCGATCGTGACGCTTGCCTTTGGCGAGATCGTGCGCTCGGTCGTGATGAACCTGCCCGCAAAGCTCTTTGGCGGCACGCTGGGTCTCAGCACCCCCCGTATGGATAAGAAATATCTGTTCATTATGGGCTTTTTGCTGCTGCTTGCCTGCCTTGCGGTGACGCAGAACCTGATCAAGAGTAAGCACGGCAGAGCCATCATTTCGATCCGCGACAACGAGATCGCGGCAAGAGCGACGGGCATCGACGTGACCAAGTATAAGCTGTTCGTGTTCACCATCTCCTCGTTCTTTGCGGGCGTGGCGGGCGTGCTTTACAGCTTCAGCATGTATACCGTGCAGAGCGCGAACTTTGACTACAACTACTCCATCGAGATCCTGGTGATGGTGGTGCTGGGCGGTATGGGCTCGATCAACGGCTCGCTGATCGCCGCGGCGCTGATCACCTTCCTCAACATTCAGCTTCAGACGATGCTCACGGGCGACCTTGCGGTCCTGCAGAACCTGTTCTACGCGGTGATCCTGATCCTGATCGTGATCTACCGCAACGCACCCGGCCTCAAGGGCTTCCGCGAGAAGTACAATATGCGCACGATCAGTGAAAAATTGTTCAAAAAGAAGAAAACGGTCGTGGAAAATGCCGACGCGGGAGAGGAGGAAGCAACAAATGAATGAGCAAGAAAAGATTGTTTCCGACAACAAAGATCTCGTGCTGAAGACCGAGCATCTGTGCATTCAGTTCGGGGGGCTTCGCGCGGTGGATGACGTCAATCTCGAGATCCGCGAGGGCGAGCTTTACGGCCTGATCGGCCCCAACGGTGCGGGCAAGACCACCGTGTTCAACCTGCTCACGGGCGTGTATAAGCCCACCTCGGGTAAGATTTTACTGAACGGTCAGGACATCACGGGCAAGGCGCCTGCCGAGATCAATCGTCTCGGTATCGCCAGAACCTTCCAGAACATCCGTTTGTTCAACAACCTCACGGTCATTGAAAACGTGATGGTCGGGCTTTCCAACCAGATCCCCTGCAATATGCTGCAGTCGATCTTCCGTTTGCCCCGTCACAAGGCCTCCGAAAAGGAATATTACGAGCGCGCGCTGGAGCTTTTAAAGGTCTTCCAGCTTGACGAGTACAAGGATTATCTTGCCGCAAACTTGCCTTACGGTAAGCAGAGAAAGCTGGAGATCGCCCGTGCGATGGCGACGAATCCCACACTGCTTTTGCTGGATGAGCCCGCGGCGGGTATGAACCCCAACGAAACGCAGGAGCTTATGGACGACATCACCTTCGTGCGCCGCGAGTTTGGTATGACCATCCTGCTCATCGAGCACGATATGCGCCTTGTGGGCGGTATTTGCGAAAATCTGACGGTGCTGAATTTCGGCACCGAGCTTGCCAAGGGCGATACCGCAACGGTTCTTTCGAACCCCACGGTGGTCAAGGCATATCTTGGAGATTAAGGAGGAGACAGCCATGTCAGAAGCTTTGCTGAGAGTAGAAGATCTGAGCGTATATTACGGTATGATCCGCGCGCTGAAGGGCATCTCCTTCGAGGTCAACAAAGGCGAGATCGTGTCGCTGATCGGTGCAAACGGTGCGGGAAAAACCACCACGCTGCACACGATCACGGGACTTTTGCACCCAAAGGAGGGCAAGGTCTTTTATAAGGGTGAGGAGATCACCCGCATCCCTGCGCACAAGATCGTTTCGATGGGTCTTGTCCACGTGCCCGAGGGACGCCGCATCTTCCAGGGGCTTTCGGTTTACGATAACCTCCTGCTTGGCGCGTATTCCCGCAAGGACAAGGACGAGATCAAGGAAAATATGGAAAAGGTGCTTGCACAGTTTCCCCGTCTTGCCGAGCGCCGCACGCAGCTTGCGGGCACGTTGTCGGGTGGCGAGCAGCAGATGCTTGCCATGGGCAGAGCGCTGCTCTCCAACCCCGAGCTGATCGTGCTTGACGAGCCGTCGATGGGTCTGTCGCCCCTGCTTGTCGGTGAGGTGTTTGAGATCATCAAATCCTTCCGCGAGGCGGGCAAGACCGTGCTGCTTGTCGAGCAGAACGCGAAGAAGGCGATGTCGATCTCGGACCGCGCCTACGTGCTGGAAAACGGTGAGATCGCCATGTCGGGCGACTCGCGCGAGCTTGCCGAGGACGAGCGTGTAAGAAAAGCATACCTTGGCGCGTAAAAGAAGCAGGAATTTTTTTAGGAACGCACCATAAGGAAAGTTTTATAAGAATACGGTATATCTCGAAAGCGGTATACCGTATTCTTGTTTTTGTGTCCACGAATGCAGTGCTTTGTAAGACTGAATTAAGGATTACAATACAACTCAAAGGCTCTCCCTTTGGGAGAGCTCCCGCATTAGCGGGTGAGAGGGTACGTGTTCCCCCTCTCCGTCAGCCTTGGGCTGCCACCTCTCCCAAAGGGAGAGGCTTTTTTATCTCTCGGAAGGTGATATATAAAATATTGCTAAATATATTTACAAACCGCAAAAATCGTGATATAATAATTGTGCCAAACAATCTTAATATTCATAGTTATAGGTCTTTTTCTCGTTATGGGATAGCTATAGCTTTTTCTCTATACAATTGAGCAAATTCGTTTTGGTAAAAACGCTGCTCCTGCTTGATTGTATAGAGAACCTATGCTATGAAGAGATTGTTTGGCGACAATTGGAGTTTGCGTTTTTCGGTGCGGTAACTCCGGTTGCCGCACTTTTTTGTGTCCTGAAAACCACCAGCAGTGCCGGTGGTTCCAAAAAGCTTTAGCTTTGCACAGTTTCCGCCGCAGCGGAAGGCTCCCTTGTCGTAAACCAAAGAAGCCAAAGGCTTCTTTTTGAAGAACGCTTTGCGTTCTTCGTGGAGCATGTC
>JAGALS010000041.1 GCA_017625065.1 Clostridia bacterium
ACGACCGAATACGGCGAGGCTGTTGCCGATGCGCATACTTGGGTAAACAGCGAATGCACCGAAGACGGCTGCGGCGCGACTTGTGACCATAACGGAACCCTTAGCACAAGCAACGTCAGCGCAGGTCAACACAAGACCGAGTGCAGCGTTTGTGACTACGAGCTGACCGAGAACTGCACGGGCGGTGCTGCGACCTGCCAGAAGGGCCCGATCTGCACGGCTTGTACGACCGAATACGGCGAGGCTGTTGCCGATGCGCATACTTGGGTAAATAGTGCGTGTACCGTGGAAAACTGCGGCGCGACTTGTGACCATAACGGAACCCTTAGCACAAGCAACGTCAGCGATGGTCAACATAAGACCGAGTGCAGTGTTTGCGATTATGAGCTGACCGAGAACTGCACGGGCGGCACCGCAACCTGCACGACACGCGCAACCTGCGGCGAATGCCAACAGGAATACGGCCCCACGCCTGAAGGGCATAAAACGGGTGACCTGCTTCAGAACACGGAGCTTGATTACCACTACCGCCTCTGCTCGGTTTGCGAGCAGGAACTTGACGTAGAGTATTGCTACGGCGGCACCGCGACCTGCACCGAGCGTGCAGTTTGCGAGGTCTGCGAAAATGTATACGGTGAGCTTTACCACAGAAAGGACACCACCCTCAAGCAGAACTTTGAGGAAGGTTACCACTACTACTCCTGCATCGATTGCGGTGCGGAGCTGGATGTAGAGGAGTGTCACGGCGGAACGGCTGCGAATTGTACGATGCTTCCCGAATGTGCGGCTTGCGGTCGTCCTTACGGCAACGAATATGGCGCACATACCGAAGAACCGACGCTTTACGGACATCCTCACGACGACCCCGAGCAGTACCACATTCTGTACTATGCTTGCTGCGATCGCACGGTAGATGCAGAGCACGTTGCAGGCACTGCGGCGACCTGCCAGATCAAGAGCGTATGTGCGGTTTGCGGTGTCCAATATGGTGAAAAAGATAACAATAATCACGTAGATCTGTCCTGCCAGCCTCTGAACACGACTCACCACAATATCGTTTGCGTCTGTGGCGTTGTGGTCGGAACCGCGGCACACAACGGCGGCTCGGCAACCTGCTCCAGCCAGCCGAAATGTGCGGATTGCGGCACGGCATACGGTGCTTATAACGACGTTCACACCTACGATAACGGCTGCGATGCAGAATGTAACGGCTGCGGTGAGACCCGCACCCCTGCCGAGCACGCCTTTGGCGAGTGGCAGGTAACTAAGAATCCCACCGAAACCGAAGAGGGCGAGCAGAAGCGTGTTTGTGCTGTCTGCGGAGAGACACAGACCGCGACCATCGCCGCGATCACCAATCCGGGCGGCTCCGGCGAGCCCGATGCTGACGGTGTCAAGACCTCCACGGTCGTGATCATCGTTGCGGCTGTCGTGGTAGCTGCCGCTGCGATCGGAGCAATTGTGATCCTTACAAAAAAGAAGAAGAAAAAATAAGAAGCTGAACAAACGTTAACGCATTCTTATCATTTCAAAACAAAAAAACGACAGTTTGATCTACGCGCCCCCCTATAAATAATGTAATGAAGGGAAGAAACGACATGAAAAAAATTTGGATCGCGTTGCTCGTGATCGCTATGCTGACGGTGCTGTGTACACTCGGTATGATCACCGTCTTTGCAGAAGAAGTCGGGCAAGAGCCTTGTTTGCACGAAAGCAAACAGAATTTTTACAACAATGATGAGCATTGGGAGATCTGTACCAATTGCGGCAAGGAATGGCATGAGTCCCACACATTTGGGCTCATAGCTCTGGATGATGAGCGCCACGCACTGAAGTGCGAATGCGGCAGAGTCCTTTCTGACAGCATCGATGCCCACGCATGGGTGCTTACAGAGGGCGAGGATCATCTGTCCTGCTCCGAATGCGGAAAAACAACGACCGGCTGTGTGTATGATCAGGTTACATATTATAATGATGCATACCACACCTTTGGCTGTATTTGCGGCAAGACCGATCCCAACGGCGCGATGGAAACTCACGTCGTGGATATGACCAAGCTGCAGTATGACGATGCTGCTCACTGGTACGGCTGTGACTGCGGTTACGGCGTTCAGCAAAAGGCTGAGCACGTATTGGGTGAAGCTTGGGTGACCGACGGCACCCATCACTGGAAGGAATGTGTTGACTGCGGCGCGAAGAGCGCGCTTGCGGCACATAGCGGCGGCACTGCTACCTGTCAGGTTGATGCTGTCTGTGCAGAGTGCGGCACCTCTTATGAGGCTGATGCCTACACCCACGTGAGCGATACTTTGGTCTTCAGCAAGAACAACACCCACCACTCGGCTGTTTACGCGTGCTGCGGCGAGATCGCTGTTTCGCTTGAGCGCCACACCTGTGTCGACGGTGTGTGTACGGCTTGCGGCTATGCGTGTACCCACGATATCGTGATCGACGGTGCGATCTATAACTATGTTTCGACCGGAAACGACACGCACATCGTTGTGTGCAGAAACTGCCAACTGCAGGTGGAAAAGGCTTGCTATGGCGGCGTTGCGACCTGTGTTGCAAAGGCTGTTTGTGACGATTGTAAGACCGTATACGGCAAGGTGGATCCCACCAACCACGTTGACCTCAACACCTGGGCAGAGGATCTGACCCACCACTGGAGAGTTTGTACCGAAAACAACGGTTGCCTGCAGATGGTTGAGAACACCAAGGCAGAGCACACTTGGAACGAAGGTGTATGTACCGAATGTGAGTACGAATGCCCCCATAACGAGGACGGCTTGAAGTATGTTGCCAATGAGGGTGGATTAACACACGATCAGGTCTGCACCAACTGCCAGAGCGTGATGATCAACGATGAAGAGCACCTTTGGGGCACCGATGTTTTAAGCGGCGTTTGTACGATCTGTGAATATCAGTGCCAGCACAAGGAATCCGACGAGGTTTCCTGGATGAAATGGCACAACACCGACGATCACCACAAGTATATTTGTGATGAGTGTCAGTGGGAGGATGCCGCCAAGGAAGGCGACTGTGCGGGCGGAACCGCGACCTGTATGGCAAAGGCGGTTTGCGAAACCTGTCAGCTGGAGTACGACGAGAAGAATTCTACCAATCACGTCGATACCAACACTTGGGTGACCGATGCAAACGGACACAAGAAGGTCTGTACCGTAAACGGCTGTAACCAGGAAATTGTTGAAACAGCGGGCACTCACGTTTGGGACAATAAGGACGGTATTTGTCCTACCTGTAAATATGAATGTCAGGTAGAAGCGACCTACACCCCCTTGGACGGCGGCTTGACCCACAGCCTGGATTGTAAGGTCTGCGGTAAGGTCGAGAAAGCAAGTGAAGATCATATATGGGATGAAAACGGCAAGTGTACGGGTTATTGTGAATATCAATGCGCGCACGTAGAACACGAGAAGCTTCCCATTGATGAAAAGAACCACAAGGAATGGTGCAAGGTCTGCCATTATATCGTAAAGAGCGAAGAGGCGCACAACTGGGATGAGACCGGTAAATGTACCGATTGTCAGTACCAATGCGCTCATAAGGATGCTGAAGAAAACTCCTGGATGAAGTGGAGCAATGACAACAACGCTCACAAGTCCAATTGTGAAAATTGTGGCTGGGAAGACACCGAAAAGGCAGGCAACTGCACGGGCGGAACCGCCACTTGTGTAGCAGAGGCAGTTTGCGAAACCTGTAAGCGGGCATATGGTTTGAAGGATGAAAACAACCACGTTGACGAGACCTGGACGATCGAAGCAGACGGTCACTCCGCTGCTTGTGATGCGACCAAGGGCGGCTGTGGTGCGACCCTTGTAAAAAAGGTAGCTCACACCTGGGTCGACGGTATTTGCGAGGTTGAAAAGTGCCGCTACGAATGTAAGCACGACGGTGAGATGACCACTGTGGAAAACACCGATACCGATACCCATGACGTCACCTGTAAGACTTGTAACAAGCTGCTCGTTGACGACGGTGCACACACCTGGAAGGTGGATGATGCGGACGTTAGCAAGAGCAAATGTGAGGTCTGTGCCGCCGCTTGCGACCATATGAATGGTGAGACCTCTTTGAAGTCCTTCAGCAATGCTGCCGTAGAGGGCGTTTGGATGCATAAATCCACCTGCTCCAGATGTGCTCACGTGGATCAGGCAGGCGCTTGCGCTGTCGGCGAGAACGGCAAGGAAGCGACCTGCGTTGCTCGCGCTGAATGTGAGATCTGTCAGCTTGTGTTTGGCGAGATCGATGCAGACAACCATGATTGGGATGCTACCACCGGCGAATGTGTGAGAGTAGGCTGTGACGTTGTTTGTCAGCACACCAAGGTCACCATCACCGACGATCAGGATGCAGACAATCAAAACAACAAGCACACGACAACCTGTGATGAGTGCAAATACGAAGCTTTGGCTGATTGCTACGGCAACGAAGGCACGGCAACCTGTCTTGTAAAGGCTGTTTGCGCGGGTTGCTCTGCTTCTTACGGTCAGCTTGATCCCACCAAGCACGACGAAGCAAAGTGCCTTGCAAACCTTGAGTTCTCTCAGGATCTTAACGATCCCGATTATGCAACCACGCACAATGTGAAATATCCTTGCCAGCAGCCCGCAGAGGGTGACGCTGTGCTTGTAAAAGAGAACCACGTTTGGAACGAGGGTATCTGCTCGAAGTGCGGTTATATCTGCACCAGCCCCAATCTGGTCGTAGAGGACGATGGCGTTGACAACGGTCAGCATCGTAAAAAGTGCGAGACCTGCGGCCACGTTGTTCTGGTCAACTGCTCCGGCGGTGAGTCGACCTGCTTGAAGAGAGCTGTTTGTAAGGATTGTAACGCCGCGTACGGTGCGTATGGCGAAAATCATGATGATGCGTGCGTGAGAAGCGTAGCGATCATCCCCAACAATATGGCTCAGCATCACGTCTATTACACCTGCAAGACCGATCCTGTGTTGGAAGATCACTATATTGATCCCACCGAAGGCGTTTGCGAGTGCGGATGGCACGTGCAGGCCCCTGAGCAGGACTCTCAAGAGCCCGGCGGCTCCGACCCCGAACAGAGTGGCGGTTCCGGTCAGGGCAGCGCAGTTGAATCCAATATGGTACATCAGGGCCTTGACAGTGATCTGACGGCTCCCGCTGAGGAGAAGCGCGGTCTCACCGCTATGATCGTCGTTCTCTGTGTGGTCGGCCTTGGCGCTGTAACCGTTACTTGCGTAACCGTTGGCAAAAAGAAGAAAGATCATAACTAAACAATAAAAAAAGATCTCGGCTGAATTTCAGCCGAGATCTTTTTTACATCATAAATTCAGGTGACCTTGAAGGGGGGGATATAGCATTTGTTTTGGTCAAAGTGCATTAAAATTTTAAAAAATTTCGTCAAAACATAGAAATTTGATATAAGCACTTGATAAATTCATAATATATATGTATAATTAATATATGTATATCTATTATGTTCCCTAATGGAGTACGAAACATGAAAAAGTTTCGTTTGCTATTATTTGTCGGTGTGGTCCTGATCGCGCTTTTTGTACTTATGGGATGCGATGAGGCGTGTATGCATACAAGCTGCGCCGTCACAAGTGCAGGAAATGGAGAACACACCGTCGCGTGCGACGCCTGCGGCTATTCGGTTACCGAAAAATGTATTGGCGGTACTGCAAATTGCCAAACAGGTCCGATCTGCACAAAATGCAATGCCGAGTATGGCGAAGCCGATCCCAACGCGCATTGCTGGAACCCGACAACGGGCGAGTGCGACACAGAGGGGTGTACCGTCATCTGTGAGCATATCGACCACACTGCCGTGATCAGTATCGGCAACGCACAGCACAAGATCACCTGCTCGCTCTGCACACACGAGGTAACACGCGCTTGCACGGGTGGCACGGCGACCTGCCAAAAGGGCAAGATCTGCGAGAGCTGTGATGCAGAATACACCGCGGCGGACATAAACGCGCACGCTTGGAATGCCGCAACGGGCGAATGTGACGTGCCTGGCTGCGATGCAGTCTGCGCTCACAATTACGTTGTCAGCGATAATCGCATCGATGATGCACTTCACACAGGCATCTGCAGCATCTGCCATTACGTAACCGCTGAAAGCTGCACGGGCGGCTTTGCCACCTGTACGGCACGCGCGCTGTGTGAGCGCTGCGGCGCCGCATACGGCGAGCTTGTGCCGATTGGCGCCAACTATCAATACGTCGTGATCATTGGCGTGGATGGTGCAGGCACATTTTTTAAAAACGCAGATACACCAAGCATCGATAAGATCTTTGCAAACGGTGCGATCACCTATGATATGATCACGTCCAACCCTACATACGGCGCACAAGCCTGGGGATCGCTTTTGCACGGCGTGACACCTGAATTCCATCAGCTGATCGACGTCAACGTCGGCAGCGCATATCCCACCGATTCGCCATATCCCAGCTTTTTTCGCGTCATCAGAGAAAACGATCCAAACGCGGTGCTGGCATCCTTCAGCCATTGGGCGCCGATCAACGTCGGTATTGTTGAAAGCGATCTCAATGTGCACAAGGTGGGCGGTATGTCGGACGAACAGATAAAGAATGAGATCCTGACCTATCTTGCATTCGCAAGCCCCACCGCAATGCTCGTTCAGTTTGGCGAAGCGGACGAAACGGGGCAGAAAAACGGATATAACACACCCGCGCAGCATCAAACGATCACAAGGATCGACGGATACGTCGGTGAGATCTACGATGCGTATGAGAAAAAGGGGATCATCAACGAGACCTTGTTTATCGTAACCGCCACCCACGGCGGCTTTGGTAAGAGCCACGGCGGTTGGAGCGATGCCGAAAAATACGTTATGCTTGCGGCAGCGGGCAAAACGGTGAAGAACGGCGGAGCCGTTCAGGATGCCGAGATCCGCGATACTGCCGCCATTGTGATCCACGCGCTTGGTTATGGCGATCGGCAGCCCAAGACTTGGACGGCACGTGTTCCCGGCGATCTGTTCGTCGGTGTTGCGGCGAGCGAACGCCCCGTGTACGTCAATACCGAATCGGGTCGTTATCACGAGACCGTGCCTACACCCACAAAGGGTAGCGGTCAGCACGTGACCGATTTTGTCGATAAAAGCCTTTCTGTTTACTTACCCTTTGACGGCAATATCGCCGATCAATGCAACAATGCGACCACCTCAAACGGAGCGCTCGCTTTCACCGAAAAGGGCTATTACGGCGGTGCCGTTCGCTTGAATGACGGCTACGTGACCTTAAGCGATTATGCCTTGAAAAATGAGAGCTTTACACTTGCCTTTTGGATCCAGACGCAGGGCTCAGGTACTGATCCGTGCATCGTATCCAATGCAAATTGGAGGGACGGAACCAACAGCGGCTTTTCGCTGGCGCTTCGCAAAACAAGCCTGATCAGATTCAATATGGGCATTGACCAAAGGGACAGGCGCGTGGCAGATGCAAGCCTGCCGTCGGACTTTGGCGAGGGCTGGATGCACGTGAGCGTTGCGGTCGACCGCGAGAACAACGAGGTCCGCATTTCTTACGATTTCAAAGCGCCCGTTGTTGTATCGTTGAAAATAGACAATATCGATTTCCAAGGTATTTTGAACGGTCTCAACATCGGTCAGGACGGCACGGGCAATTATGCGGCCTTGCCTGCGATGCTGGATGAATTTATGATATTTGAAGGGGCGTTTACCTCGGACGATATCGCCGATCTGGCAGAATATTACGGTATGACAAACATTTGAAAACAAATCCAATTAAAATAAACATACAAAAAGGAGATTACAGTATGAAACGATTTGTTGTTTTGCTTTTGGTGCTTTCTATGGCACTGCCCTTTGCCCTGATGTCCTGCGCGGGCAGAGACGATGCGGCACTGCTTTCTGCAAGTGTGGATTCTATGGCAACCACGGGCAACGAAACACAGTCCTCCACGATGACTGAAACCACCAATCCCGGTGGCGGTAGCGAGTCCGAAGGCCCTGCTAATCCCGGCAACGAGCCTGAAGGTCCCGCCAACCCCGGCGGCGAAACCGAAGGTCCTGCCGAGCCCGAAGGCCCCACCTTCCCCGTGTTTGAGGGCAAGGAGCTTGTTACACATCTTTCCTTTGAGGATAACATCACCGATGCTTGCGGCGGCGAGACCACGCAGGGCAACACTGATGGCAAATCTCCCATCGCCTTTGTTGAGGGATACGACGGAAAAGGCGCTGATTTCAGCGGCGGCGGCTATGTCGATCTGCACGGCTATACCGTTGACAAAAACAGCTTTACGATGTCGTTTTGGATGAAAACCACGGGCACGAATACGGACCCCGTTATTTTGACGAACAAAACCGGCAATTGGAGTGGTAAAACACAGGGCTTTTGTTTGGCACTGCGCGGTGGAGACGTCAGATTCAGTGTGGGTAATGGCAGCAAATTGTTTGATAAGGACATTTATCATCCATCGGGTTTCTTGAATCGTTGGATGCAAATCACTGTTGCAGTCGACCGTGAAGCAAGGCAAATTCGTATGTGGAATGATTTTGGCTATACCACTATTCATACATTTGCTGAATCACAGAAAGACGAGAGCTTCAACGGCGCTCTTGGTGTTTTGCGTATCGGACAATCCGGAAATGCAACATACACTCCTCTGCCTGCGGTATTGGATGAATTTATGATCTTTGACGGTGCATTTACCGGGGAGGATGTAAAAGCTTTGGCAGCATACTACGGTGTGGATCCTAGCGATTCCGCGTTTGATGAGAACCATGAACCCACCTCTACGCCCGTAGTCTCGAATGACAAATTCCTATTTAATTATATCAAGGCAGAGGACCTGATCACCTATCTGTCCTTTGACGGTAAGGTTGTAGATGCTACCAACAAGTCTGTTGTCTCCACCAACGGCACCATCACCTATGAGGATGGCGTTTACGGAAAGGCTGCTTGCTTGAATGAAGGATATGTATCGCTCGAAAGCTTCGGATTGGGTACTACCGAGTTCAAGCCCGGAATGGAAAGCTTTACGATCTCGCTGTTTGTCAAGACTGATGGATCCACGAGCGACCCTGTTCTTTTTGGCAACAAGGATTGGAATAGAGGATGGAACGCAGGATTTGCTTTGATCTGTGAAAAAAATAACTTCATCTTCAGCTTTGGTAAAGGAGAAAATGTAGCCGAAGGAAGAATGGACGAGGTGACTGCGGCACCGACTGATTACAAGGATGCGTGGACGCATATTTTACTTGTTGTCGACCGCGAGGCGGGCGAAATCAAGCTTTCGTATAATTTTGGTGAATTCCATGTGGCAAAATTGAACAACACCTTGAAGGACATAACGATGGATTCTTCGTATGATCTGGTTATCGGTCAGGACGGTACGGGAAACTACAGGCACAAGTTGAATTCTTCCGTGGACGAATTTATGATGTTCAACAAGGCGTTTAGCGACGCGGACCGCATCGCTCTTGCCGCTTATTACGGCATTGACGTGAAATAATTGCAAAATGCGGTGATGACCGCCCTCCCGAAGCACGGCTTCGGGAGGGCGGTTTTTGTTTTTATGTATAAAAAAGGCAGGCGAGGTAAAAATAAAAAGGAATACGTTTGGGGGTGGACGGTATGCAAAACAGATGCATTTCGACAAATTGCGGGATCCTTTCAGCATCATCGGTGGTGGGGGCTCTTGAGAAAAGCGGGCCGCTTGGCAGCTTCTTTGATCTGCACAGCGCGGACGATAAATTCGGGCAAAAAACCTGGGAAAAGGCGGAGGCTGAAATGCAACGCCTGGCATTTAACACGGCGCTTGCCAAGGGAGAGCTGCAAGAGGGCGATCTTGATGCCATTTTTGCAGGGGACCTGCTCAATCAGTGCGTTGGCGCGGCGTATGGCCTGAAAGACTTTAATCTGCCTTATTTTGGCTTGTACGGCGCTTGCTCCACGGCGGCGGAGGGGCTGATCCTTTCTTCGCTTTTGGTGTCGGGCGGTATGGTGCGACGGGCAATGGCGGTGGCATCCTCGCACAACTGCACCGCCGAGCGGCAATACCGCTCGCCCATCGAATACGGCGCACAGCGCACACCGACCGCGCAATGGACGGTCACGGGCGCAGGGGCGTTTGTGGTGGGGGAGAGTGAGAGGTCGCTAGCGCTGATCAAGGGCGTAATGCCCGGGGTAGTGATCGAAAAGGGGATCCGCGATGCCGCCAATATGGGCGCCGCTATGGCGCCTGCTGCCGCCGATACCTTGTTGCGCTTCTTTGATGCCACGGGCAAGTCGCCTGACGATTTCGACCTGATCGCCACGGGGGATCTTGGCTACGAGGGCGGAGACATCCTTTGCGAGCTGATGTCACTTGAGGGGATGGATATCCGCCGTGTTTATAACGATTGCGGTATGATGATCTACAGCCGTGACACGCAGGATACGCACGCAGGGGGATCGGGCTGCGGCTGCTCGGCGGCGGTGCTCGCATCCTATCTCTTGCCAAAGCTCGCTTCGGGAGCATTGAGGCGCGTTTTGGTGATGGGCACGGGCGCGATGATGAGTCCGCAGTCGATCCAGCAGGGCGAATGTATCCCCGCGATCGCGCATCTTGTCTGCCTTACGGCAAAGGAGGAAGAGGAATGGAAGTTGTGTTAAAGCTGCTTTGGGCGTTTTTGGTGGGCGGAGCGCTTTGCGTAATCGCGCAGATCCTGATCGATAAGACCAAGCTGACGCCCGCGCGTATTTTGGTGGGCTTTGTGGTAGCGGGCGTGATCCTTGGCGCCGTTGGTGTTTATAAGCCGTTTGCGGAATTTGCGGGTGCCGGTGCCACAACACCGCTTTCGGGCTTTGGGTATCTGATCTCCAAGGGCGTGCGTGAAGCGGTCGACAGACAAGGGCTGCTCGGCGCCTTTACGGGTGGACTTGCCGCCGCTGCGGGCGGCACAGCCGCGGCGCTTTGTTTTGGCCTTTTGGCATCGGCGATCTGCCGCGGCGGAAAGCCGAGAGGGTAAAAAAAGCAACCCGTGTGCGAAAAATTCGCACACGGGTTGCTTTTTGATTAAATGGCAGACTTCGTTAATTGTTTTTCTGCTTATCAAAATACCCCTGCGGATGCGCGCAGGTGGGGCAGAATGCGGGGGGCTCCTTGCCGGTGTAGATATAGCCGCAGTTCAGGCAGATCCACTTGGTTTCGGGATCGTCCGAGGTGAAGACCGTACCGTTTTGTACCTCGCGCATTGCGTTTCTGTAATTTTGCTCGTGCTGCTTTTCCACCGATGCCACGCGCTCGAAAAGGTCGGCAAGTGTGGGGAAGCCCTCGGCTCTTGCCACCTCGGCAAACTCGGCGTACATCGTTTCCCACTCAAAATGCTCGCCGCCTGCCGCCGCATCCAGATTGCGCTCGGTGGAGCTGTATCCGCCAAGATAGCGGAACCAGATCTCGGCGTGCTCCATTTCGTTGCCCGCGGTCTCCTCAAAGAGTCTTGAGATCGCCACGTACCCGTCATTTTTTGCCTTTTTGCCGAACCACTTGTAGCGCAGATGCGCCTGCGCCTCGCCGCTGAGTGCCGTGTGCAGATTTTGCTCGGTCCTCGTGCCCTTCAGGGCTTCGGGGTCGACCCCCGCTTTGGTATAGGTTGCCATAAAAATATCCTCCTTGCAAATTTTGGTTGCAAGAAGGATAGTTGCCATATTTTAGGGCGTTTATTCAGCACGAAATTCATTTGCCAGGATCGCGCAATATCCGATGTCGCGGTAAAGCCCCTTCACCAGCATCGAGCTTCTTTTCACGCCTTCAAAGGTCATCCCCAGCTTTTCCATCACCTGTCGCGACGGCAGATTTTCCACCATATAGCGCGCCTCGATGCGGTGCAGCCCAAGCACCGAAAAGCCAAACTGCATCACGCGCCGTGCCGCTTCAAGCATATAGCCCTGCCCGTGATAGTCGGGGTTCAAAACATAGCCGAGCTCAGCGGAATTGTGAGGGCAATCGAAGCGCACAAAGCCGCACGTGCCGATCATCCGTCCATCGGTCTTATGGATGATCGCCCAATCGTAAAATTGCCCCAGACGATAGCGCCCCGCAAGATACTCCAGATAGCGGCGCGTATAGGTGACGTCGGGATGGGGGCTCCACAGCAGGTATTTCGTGACCTCGGGGCGCTTTGCGTAATCATACATATCCGCGGCATCCGACACGCGCATCGCGCGAAGATACAAGCGCTCTGTTTCAAGCTCGGGGAAGTGCGAAAATATGTGATACAGTGTTTCTTTTTTCATATACGTGATTCCTTTTTGACGTTACCTTCATTATAAACCATTTTAAACCATCGCGCAAGAGAAATTTTCAAAAAAGCCATAATTCGCTTGTTTTTTTGCCTTGAACTGTTTATAATAAAGACAGATGAAAAAGAAGGGAGCTGCATGATGGAGGATCTGTTGCGGGATTGCCTGTTTCCTGTGATGCTGGGATCGAATACCGTTTGTCACGCCGCTGTGCGGCACTTGCAAAAGCGCTTTGGCACCGATTGTACCGTTTTGACGGGTAAAAGGGCGCTGACGTTGCGTTTTTTGCCGGGGGTACGGCTGATCGACGCGCCGCCCGCGCTCTCGGACGATATTTTGCTGACTATTTTGCAGGACGTAGAGGCGCAAAGCGAGCTGTCGATCCCGTTGCTTGTCGTTTGCGACCGCGCCTATGAGGCATTCGTGGCACGTAACCGTATGTGGCTGGAATCCCGTTTTATTTTACGCCACGCGGGCGAGCTTGGCGCTTTGGAGGGAAAGATCAAGTGAAGCTTTTGGATCTGATGGAGAATATCTCATACCGTTTGGCGGGTAATTACAGTGACGGTCTGTTAAATAAAGAGATCGAGCGTGTAACCACCGATCCGCGACAGGCGGACGGGAAAACCTTATTTGTCTGCGCGCGATTTGCAACGGGCGACGGTCACAACAATGTGAATGCCGCGTATGCGGCGGGCTGTCGGGTGTTTCTTGCCGAGCGGAGCTTGCCGTCGCTTCCCGACGGTGCCGCGGTGCTTTTGGTCGAGAAAACCAAACCGTTATTGGGAGAGTTGGCGGCGTGTTGCTACGGGCATCCCGGAAGGGCTCTTACGGTGTTCGGTATCACGGGCTCAACAGGAAAAAGCGCGGTAGCGCATACCGTTACGGCACTTTTGCGCCGTGCGGGGCATTCTGTCGCTTCGCTTACGACAGATGGCATTGACTTAAACGGCGCGCTTCGCCCTTGTGGCAGTGTCGTGCCAAACGGTGCCGACATACAGACAATTTTGAAGGAATTTTTGAATACGGGTGTCGAATTTGCGGTACTTGAGTTTTCCGCGTATATGCTGGAAAACCACGCACATACCGCGATCCCCTTCACGGCATTGCTGCTGACCAATTTTGATCCAAATCACATAGGAAACGGGCTGTATCCCGATCCGGGTGTTTATCGTGCGATCAAGGCGTCGCTGTTTGAGGGCGGCGCACCTTTTTTGGTGCTTCCTGCGAATTTTGCCGATTTTTCTGTGGATGTAAGCGGCGCGAGAGCGCTTCACTTTGGCGAGGACGGTGATCTTCAAGCGCTCAATGTGCAGTCGATCTGCGAAAAACGGGGCTTCGGCACGCGATTTGAGCTTGCCCTTGCAAACGGCGAAAAAGCGCGCGTTTCTTTACCCGTTCCGGGGGATTATGCAGTGCAAAACGCGCTGGCGGCAGCCTCGCTCGCGCTGATTGCGGGGCTTTCGCTAAATGAGATCGCCACAGGGCTTGCCGATGCTAAGCCTTGCGGTCGCTTGGAATGTGTCGGCGCGTACGAGGATCGCTATATTTATGTAGACTCGGCGTACACGGCCGAGGATCTGGCACAAGCGCTGAAGGCCTTGTCTCCTTATACAAAAGGGAGGCTGTCGGTATTGCTTGGCTCGGTCGGCGGACGTGCGCGTTGGCGCCGTGCGGCGCTTGGAAGGGCGGCGGCAGAATACGCGGACTACGTTTATCTGACCGCGGACGATCCCGACTGTGAGGATCCCGTTTCGATCTGTGAGGATATGATGCAAGAAATGGAGGGTCGCGACAGGTGTTGCGTGATCCCCGACCGCCGTGAGGCGATCGGGCGCGCTGTCTTGGAAATGCGCCCGGGAGACGTGCTGTTGCTTGCGGGAAAGGGTGGCGAGCGCTTTCAGCTTATACGCGGTAAAAAAGAAGCCTTCGACGAGCGAGAGATCGTAAAAGAGGCGCTTCTTGCTATTTGATGGAACTGTTTCCTCTTGTCTTGCACTGCTTTCCTATTGACTTTTTTGTGAAAATTGTGTAGAATATTGTTGTATATTATGTTTGGAAGGAGGATCGTATGGCAAGTCGTAAAAAAGCCACGCCCAAAGAAGAAAAAAATACCCAAACGGGTAGCGAAAAGCCCGTTCTCGACAAGTCAGCGGAGCCTCAAAAGGATGTAAAAAAGCCTGCAAGGTCCGCGGCGAAGAAGGAACCTTGTGCAGCTAAAGAAGATCAGCTTTTGCCGATCGCGGTCGAGAACACAGAAAAAAAGAGCGAAAAGAAGGCTGCTCCGACTAAAAATTTGCCGACTGTAGCCGCGGGCGCAGATGTGACCCCGTCCACCGTGCCGATCAGCTTCCCCGAGCTTGAAAAACGCAGTTTTTGGAGCCGAGTGCTGGTACTCTTTGTGATGCTGGCGGTGCTTGCCGCATCGGTCGCAATCTTTATGTTCCGTCCGTCCGAATACACCGAGCGCACCGATTCGGTCAATTTTCTGTATCTGCCCGATACCAACCGAACGATGATCGCGGTCAACGGTACCGTGCGAGGCGAGGTTGACGGCACGTTGCGCCATAAGACCTATGACGGTACGGGGCGCGTTTGCGCCGCTTTGGTCGAGGACCGTCTGTACTTGATCAAGGGACGTAAGGTCATCGATGTCGCTTCGAACGTCAGCGACTGTGTGCTTTCCTCAAACGGGCAGGCGCTTGCGTGGCGCACCGCGGCAAACGAGCTTTTTTATATGATCGTTGGTAAAAAAGACGGTACGTATCGCATTTCAGACAGCGCAACTGATGTGCGCTATTGTCTCTCTCCCGACGGCAAGGAAATGGCATATACCTATGAACGTGACGGTGTTTCACGAATGGACGTCTACTCGCGCACGGGCAGCAAGCCCTATTTTTCCGAGAACGAGGGCTGCTATCCGCTCGGCGTTTCCGATAAATGCCGTTATCTGTATTACACAAACGACGACGGAGCGCTTTACGTCCTGGTCAAAAAGACGGGCAAGAGCGTTTTGTGCGGCGATGAGCCAAGCCTTGGGCAGTTGATCTTCAATCGCGATAACACGGAGCTGCTTTTTGGCAACGGCACAGAAACCAGACTGTTTGTAAACGGCGAGCGCTTACTGCTCCCGACACTGCTTTCCACCGACTCGATCGAGCTTTTGCCCAACCGCCGTGTCGCGATCCGTGATATCGTGGCAGGCAAGCAATATCTGATGGAAAGCTTTTGCGATCAGTATTATCTGCATTACAGGGGAACGGGTCAAATGCTTGTTTTCCTGGAAAAGCAAAAGAACCAGGGCACTCTTTTGGACGTGTATGCCGTGGACGGCAGGGAAAGCATCACGGTCACTGACAAATCGGTCTTTTTCCTCAGCACCTCGCAAGGAACTGCAACGCATACTAATCTGTACCGTTGCAAAACGGGCAAGACCGAGGTTGAAGATCCGCATTGGGACGTTGAAAGCTTCTGCACCAACGTGGACGGCAGCCGCATCCTGTTTACAGATGTGCACGGTGCGCTTTTCGCATACCGTTTGGAGGCATTTCCCGAAAGAATGTGTGATACCGTGATCGAAGAAAGCATCGCGGTGAGTGCGGACGACACTTTTTATTTCTATCGTGAGGAGGGTAACCTCTGGGTGAGCGACAATGCCGATCAGCCCCGTCTCTTGCACGAGGGCGTTGCAGCCTTTTTCGTGGACGGTATGACGGCATACTATGTGACCGACCTCACCGAGGACGGCTATGGCACGGTCTATTCCAATTACCGCAATACGCGCAAGGATACCAAGATCGCGGATCGTGTCGGTGCCATTCAATAAACAAAAAGCTCCAAGTGCAAACTTGGAGCTTTTTTCTTGCTTTTTTGCATAAAATGCGTTATAATAAATCTGGTTATATTAAATTTGCAAAAATCGGAGGTTTTTGTGAAATCAGATGAGATACCGTATTCAAAAGGAAGAAGCGGCACCTGCCTATCTGCAGCTTTACAGACAAATCAGAGACGACATCGTGAAGGGTGTCTACCCCTATAACACAAAGCTGCCCTCAAAGCGCCTGATTTCCGACGAGGTGGGGGTCAGCACCGTCACCACCGAGCACGCCTATGCGCTGCTGTGTGACGAAGGGTATATCGAAGCGAAGGAGCGCAGCGGATATTTTGTGATCTTTCGTACCGATGACGGATTTGTGGCTCCCACGTCGCAAAAAAGCGCACACGTGCCCGTTTTTGGACGACAGCTTGACACGACTGAGGCATTTCCGTTTACCGTGCTTGCAAAGGCGATGCGCAGCGTAATGAACGACTTTGGCGAAGCGATCCTGCACAAATCGCCCAATGCGGGGTGCCTGGAGCTTCGCGAGGCGATCGGGCAATATCTGCAAAGAAGCCGTGGGATCGATGCCGATGCAAGTCAGATCGTCATCGGATCCGGCTCGGAATATCTTTACAGCCTGATTGTAGAGCTGCTTGGCAGAGAGCGTACCTATGCCATCGAAGCGCCCTCCTATCAAAAGATCGAGCAGGTCTACCGTGCGTGTGGCGCGCGCTATGAAATGCTGCCGCTTGGAAGTGACGGTATTGAAAGCGCCGCGCTTTGGGCGAGCGGCGCACAGGTGTTGCACATCTCGCCTTACCGCAGCTTTCCCAGCGGCATCACCGCGACCGCGTCAAAGCGCCACGAATATCTGCGCTGGGCGCTCAGCGGCGAGCGATTTATCGTCGAGGACGATTTCGAGTCGGAATTTTCGGTCTCCAAAAAGCCGGAAGAAACGCTTTTTTCGCATACGGCGTGCGAAAACGTGATCTATATGAACACCTTTTCGCGCACGATCTCGCCGGCGCTGCGTGTGGGCTATATGGTGCTTCCAAGGCGCCTTGCAGAGGAGTTTGAGAAAAAATTGGGCTTTTATTCCTGCACGGTGCCGACCTTTGAGCAGCTCTTGCTTGCAAGACTCATTTCAAGCGGCGATTTTGAACGGCACGTGAACCGCGTCAGGCGCAAGAAACGCCGCGAGCTTTCGTACGACTCTGAAGGAACATAAGACGAATTGCCAAAAAACGCAGTGCTCTCTTGTCAAAAACACATAATGCATTATGCAGGGTGTCACATTGAAACTCCAATGTTTATAGTATTTGCTATTGCAAAAAAATATCGCGCGTGATATAATTATTGTACAGAGCTGCTCCTCCTTGGAGGTTGACGCGAACTTTAAGAAAGTGGTGAAAAGATGATGAAAAAACTGAGCTTTTTGATGGCAGTTTTACTTTGTATGGCGGTGCTTGTCCTCGCTCTCCCGGCGGCAGCCGAGCGCACGGGAATCAGCTTTGAGGTCGAAACGACCAACGGGTTGAAGCACCCCACGGGCTATTACTATTCTCCAAAGCCATTGGAGCAAATTCCCGTGACCTTTGAGGCGTGGGTGTATATCCCAAGCGATCAGTATTCGGGCCAGAGCGCCGTGATCAGTAATTACCTTGAGATAGAAAACGACGAATTTTTCGATTTTTGCATTAATTCTAACGGCGTTCCCACGCTGTTTGTCGGCAAGGGACTTGGCAAGGGTTATGCGACCTTTAACTTCAGTGACGCAAAGGTGCCCGAAGACGAGTGGACGCACGTGGCCTTGGTCTATGGCACGGGAACTGACAGCAAGCAGGCTTTTTGCTACGTCAACGGCGAGCTGAAGCATCAAACCGCGGTCGAGGATTACGTTCCTATGACCGAGGGCGTTTTCGAGAACACCGTGTGTATCGGCGGCGATCTGCGTTCCTTTAATCGGCAATGGTTCAAGGGTGAGCTTGGCGAGGTCAGAATGTATGCCGACGTGCGCGATGCAAATGAGATCGCGGCAGATATGACCACCGCTGCGGACCGCAACGATGCCGACCTGATCATGTACTACGAGCTGTCTGCCGAAATGTCGGGCAAGGACGTTGCCGATCTGAGTCAAAACGGCTACGATATGCGTTACGGCGAGGTCTGGCTGACCGAGCAGGAAATGGAGCAGCTCCGTGCCGCGGACAGCAATGAATACGCCTACTCCATCGCGGTGATACCCGACCCGCAATTCTCGACGCAAAGCTATCCCCATAGTCTTGACGCAATATTTGACTATCTGCTTGATAGTAAAGACGAAAAGAACATACAGTACGTGCTTGGCGTCGGAGATATGACAAACAAAAATATCGAAGCCCAATGGGAGAATATCAAGGCGCAGACAGAACGCCTGAACGGTGAGATCCCGTATACCGCGATACGCGGAAATCACGACGTGTACAATACTACCGTTGACGAGTTTTTCGATCAGTATTATGCCGATCCAAGCGGATACTATTATCAGCACGTGCAGCAAAACGGCGGCTTTTACGACGTGTCGTCGGTGAAGAATACCTATCTGCTTTTTGAGGTCGGCAGTGTGAAATATCTGCTGCTCAATCTGGATTTCGGCGCCAACGACGACGTTCTTGCCTGGGCGGATGGCATTTTGAGCGTGTACCATGACAGAAGGGTGATCGCGACCACGCACGGCTATCTGGATGCCGACGGAACGACGCTTGACGACAATGACTCGGGCTCGCCCTCGACCAACTCCCGTGCGGACGCTTACGGCTGGAACAGCGGCGAGGATATGTGGAATAAGCTGTTTAAAAAGCACGCGAACGTCGAGATGGTGATCTGCGGACATATCCAGCAGGACGATATCATTATGAGAACGCAAACAGGTGACGCGGGCAATACCGTACATCAGCTCTTGATCGACACGCAAACGTCGGATAGCAAAATCGGTGGCGGCGGATTTGTCGCTCTGCTGCATTTCACCGAGGATGGCAACAACGTGCGCGTGGAGTGCTATTCCGCCGTGCAGCAAAAATATTTCCGTTCGACCTCGAACACCATCACCTTTACGACCGATTGCGAGCTGTCAATCGCGTCACCCACACCGGATGGCGAGGCAAAGGCAGCCCTCACGTATGGAAATAAGACCACCTATTACGCCTCCCTGCAGGAGGCGATCGACGCCGCAAACACGGGCAACGGCGGCACGATCACGCTGCTTGCCGATGCGGAGCTTGGCACGGTAACGACCGATGTGATCCTTGCTAAGCACGTAACGATCGACGGTCAGGGTCAGTACAAGATCACGGCATCGTTGGGCACCACCGCTGAAGCCGGCAACAGTAATCTCTTCCAACCCGCCGCAGGCGTTACGCTCAGATTGCAAAATCTTGATTTGATCACGACCTCAAATTGTGAGAGGACATACCGTAATGCCGTTTGCCTGAATGCAAATAATGCTACCGTGATCATTGATCATTGCACGATCCAATCGACCAATGACACCCCGATCAGGGCGAAGAGAGATGCCGCGAACAGCAGGCTCCAGATCAAAAATTCCACGGTCATCGGTGCGCATTTGGGCATCTATATGGAATATAGCCCGTGTGACCTCGTGATCGCAAATTCTACGATCATCGACAAGCTGAGTGCGGTCTACATAAACATGGGCAGCACCTCTGACGTTTCCATTACGAATTCCACTTTGACATCCGGCAACAATAGATCAAACGCATATGGCGTATTGGATATCCGAGGTGCGGCAAACGTTACGGTGGGTGCCGATACGGTGCTCGGCAGCGCGGCAATCGACAGCGAGCTTGCTCAAAAGTATGGTCTCACCGCTGCGGAGTACGTAGGTGGTGTGTATGGCGTACAGATCATCAAGGATGGCGCTAAACTTACGTTAACGGGCGACGTGACAATGAACGGTGCCGAGGCAGATCTCTATAAGACTGCCGGTACCGTTGACTTCGCCGATTATACCGGCGCGAAGATCATCCGTCAAAGCGGCACGACGTCCTATTACTTCCACGATGAGCTTGCCGACGCGCTTGACAACGCCGCAGACGGCGACACGATCACGCTGTGCTGCAATATGACGTTGGATACTGCCGTCACCGTCAATAAAAGTGTGACCATCGACGGACAGGGCAAGTACTATATCCAATCCTCTGCCGACACGGCGTTTCACGTAAACGGCGCGATCGCGGTCACGTTCTCCAACGTGAGTCTTGTCGCCGATAACGTTGGGTTCACCTATGATGGCAACGCCGATACCAACACCTCCGTTGCCTTGAATACGGTAGCGTTCTCTGCCGGCACCGAAACCGTCGGTATGAATGATGGCGACACCTTCACCAACGACTCGACAACCGTTGCAAAGCTCAGCGGCACGACGCATACCATCGGCTATCTGTCCTTGCAGGATGCCATTGCCGCGGCAAACGCGGGCAACGGCGGCACGATCACACTGCTTGCCGACGTGAATTTGGGTACCGTCACCGAGGCTTTCACCTTTACACAAAACGTGACCGTCGACGGTCAGGACCATAGGATCACGGCAACGTTGAATAGTCATTTGTTCACGACAGCCAATGGTCTGACACTCACCTTGAAGGATCTTGAAATGAACCTTACCTCGAGTGATCTCGAAAAGTACTACAGCCCTGTTTATACAGCAAGCAATTCTCAGGTGATCATTGGCGGCTGCACGGTTCTGACCGACGGTACTGCGATCTATAATAAAAATGCCACGGGCTTCAGTATCCTGGTGACGGACTCCACCTTCATTAGTGGTTACCTTGGCATTTATAGTTCCTACTCTACGGGTACGATCGAGATCGCAAATTCCACGCTTGCCGACAAGCTGAGCGCGATCTACGTCGGCGCCGGCGGCAGCAATAGACCTACTATTACCGTTACGAACTCTACGCTCACGTCCTACGGCCACACCGCAAACAATACGTATGGTGCAATAACGGCAAAGAACGGTAATGCTGACATTACTTTGGGCGCGGGAACGGTGATTGACAGCACGGGAACCGACGCCAAGTTTGGCACGTTCTTTGCAGATCACGACATCAATGCCGAGGACTACACGGGCGCCCCCTATGGCGTGTATTTCTATAATGGTTCTGCGCCCGCCCTTACGCTGACGGGCAACGTGACGGTAAACGGCAAAGATGCGGATCTGTGCTTAAAGGTCGGCACGGTCGATTTCGGTAAGACCAACGCCCCCTTCACGGGCACGCAGATCATTCGTCAGAGCGGCACGACCTACTATTTTTACGACACCGTGGATGCGGCGTTTACGGCAAAGCAGGACGGGGACACCCTCTTCGCCTACGTTGCAAGCTGTGTTCAGAACAAGGGCTACGTGACCGAGGAAGCGACCGATGCAAACGGTACTACTTACTATAAGGTCGTGGGGCTGGACACCACTCTGATCGACAGCGCGATCTCCAATGCAACCGAAAAGCTGAATGGTGTTGTGGTTGCAGATAAGCCCTGCGCGGTGGAAGTGGGCGCAGAATACGTCCTTTCCCAAGATACAATAGACGATCTGAACGCCGCGATCACTGCTGCTCAGGCAGCGAAAACGACTGTAACGACAGGCGGAGAGGTCCTTGATGCCGTGCAGAAATTGATCGACGCTTTGGAGGCCCTTGAAGAAGCCGTTCAGATCGGCAAAGAACATAAGGACGAGGGCAAGGACCACCTTTGTGACTACGGCTGCGGCAAGAATGACATGGGCGGCGCGTGTGCTGACGGTGATGACAACAACCACGCCTGCGATTACTGCCAAGGCCCCGTTGAAGGCGAAGAGTGCCACGACAGTAATACTGACGGCAAATGCGACGAATGCGGTTTGGATATCGCACATGAGTGCAAGGACGAAGGAAAGGATCACGCCTGTGATCTCTGCGGCAAGAGAATGGGTGGCGATTGTGCCGATAGCGATACCGACAACGACCACGTCTGTGACTACTGCGGTGTGACGAAGCTCAACGATTGCACACCGAACGCGGATGACGGTGATTGTACAACTGCCATCACCTGCTCGGTCTGTAACGCAGTGACAACGGCGGCAGAGACTGCCCACACGGGCGGCAGCGCGACCTGCACGGCAAAAGCGGTATGCTCGACCTGCGGCAAGGCATACGGCGAGCTTGCACAGCACACCTACGACGGTGACACCGATGCGAGCTGCAACGTCTGCGGCGCTGAAAGAACGGTCAACAGCAATACAAATAACAACGAAAACAATACAAACACCAACGATAATAACGCAAATACCAACGAAAACAATGCTGCGAGCAAAGGCGAAGCTCCCGAAAAGCAGGGCCTTTCGGGCGGTGCTGTCGTGGGCATCGTGATCGCGATTGTCGTCGTTCTCGGCGGCGGATTTGCGCTGTTCTGGTTTGTCATTAAAAAGAAAAAGGCTTAAAACAAATAAAAAAGGGCGCGCATAGCGTGATACTCCAAGCGGAGTATCACGCTATGCGCTCTTTTTGTGTTTTATGATATTGGAGCAAGCGTGTCGTCGCTGTTGACGGTGACAGCGGGCCATGCCGTGGTGACTGCCTCGGCAGGCTCGGATTGGATCGCGGTGGCAAGGATCTGTACCGAGAGGGTATAGCCATCAGGAGCCGCATTTGCTACGGGTCCCACGGTGTCGATCAGATTGGTGGTGACGTCGCCTGCCGCAACAGGTGTTTTGTAGTAGTAATAGCCATCCTTGCCCTGAAACCAACCGTTTGCTTCAAGGGGGATCTCGATCTCATAGTCGGTTCCCGCCACGGGAGCACCGCCGTAGACGCTTCCGCTATCCGACACCCAGTTGACAACGATCGATGCACGGATATAAGCGGAAATATCTCCGATATTTTCCACCTTCACGTCGCTTTTGACGTTGCTTGCGGCGTCGAAGCTTTCCTTGACCTCGCAACTGACCGACACGGGTGTAAAGGTGTTTGTAACGGGGGGCGTTTCCGCCATCAGATATGCCACAACAACGCCTACGGTGATACTCAGCAGCAACGCCGCTGTCACGATCAGCGCGATCGCTTTGCCCGATATTCGTTTGTTTTCGCTTCTCATGGGCGAGCGCCCTCCTTTCCAAGTCTTGCGGCTTTTTGCTTGTTACTTGCTAAAAATATTGGTGATGCTGTGATTGCTGTCAAGCCACTGCGTAAAGGACCTGACGTGCGAGAAGGAGACGGTATTCTTTGCGGGGTCGACCGATAGGGAAATATCCTTTTCGGCGTTCACCACAGAATAGCGGTACGACCAATCGGTCAGCTCCGTGATGCGGTAATTGCCCACCGCGAGGTCAGAGATCGTCACGGTGCTGTTGCCCGTCACGGTGACGGTGAAATCGATGTGATTGACACTCTCGGAGGTGCCTTGGATGCGGTAGATGAATACCTGCCCCGCATCAATGTTAGAAGCACCGTAGGTGCTGATGGTCATTGAGGTAACGTTCGGCTCAATTTTTGCATAGAAGGTGCGGTTGGAAAGCCAAAGCTCGCCGCCGTTATCCTGATCGGGGGTCAGCTTACCGTCCACATCCACCCACTCGGCGGGAACGGGCTTTGAGCAAGCCTCATCCAGGAACCAGCCAACAAACTTGTAGCCCTTATACAGAATGGGCGCGGAGCCGTTTGCTTTTTTTGTAGATACGGCAAATACGTTCTCCGATGTTTGTGTTAGATTGCCGCCTTCCGCAGCTCCGACGATCGTGTATTTGAGCGCATAGGTGCTTTCTTTATAATAGAAATCGATGACGTTTAAATCGGTATTGAAGGACAGGTGAAGCTGCTTGATCGCGTCGTTTTCCAGGGTGTAACCAAGATGTGTGAGACCGATCGCCTGCTCAACGACCTGAGCGCCGTAAAGGCCTGTTGCCGTTTTTGCCTCGTATAGCACCTTGTTCGTGCCGCTTTCCAGATAATTGACGGTATAGGTGACGTTTACACGGTCATAGTACAGCTCAACAAGCATACCGTCCTTGCCAAGCGTTGCGGTGATCGTGCCGTTCGTTACGGTGGCCTTTTGACCGTTCAAAAGCGCCTTTTCGGCATTGAAGGCAAAGCCCGCCAGTGTGATGGGGGTGAAGGTGTATGCTTCCTTGATCTTTCCCTTTTGTTCTTCGGAACGGTACTCACGGTAGCCGTCGTCAGCGATGTTGCGAATATAGTGGACGACCTTGTAATAGGCGTGGTCTTCATCCTCTTCATAAACAAAGGTGATCACGTTGTTGTCCAGAATGCCGTTGCCATCCGCGTCGGTTCCCTTGGCAGAGAGGACCAGGCGTTTCTGGTAAGCATCGGGCATCTTGCCGTCCATTTTGACAAAGGTTTCGGTGACGACAGAGAGATTGTTATCCTTGACCTCCTTGGTCAAAAGCACTTTTCCGGTCGTATCGACGTAACGTACCTCATAGGGCATAGACTCAACAAAGACGTATTCAAAGGTAAATACGTGCTCCTCGACCTCGGCGCTCATGGTGATGGTATGGCTGCTTGTCAGCGGATAGTAACCGCTTTGATAGCTTGTGTAAAGCTCGCCCTCCACCTTCGCGTGGAAGGTCTTGTTATGACCCGCAAGACCTGCGCCCTGGGTGGGGTCTGCGATCGGCGTTTTGTCCTTTTGCAGTACGTAATAGATCGTGTATTTGACCGAAACGTCCGAGCCCCACTTGGCATAGATCTTCATATCCTGATCTACGGGAATGCCCGTAAAGACGAATGCCTTTTCTTCGCCGTCCTCCTTGTCGATGTAGAACCAACCCTGGAAGATGTATTGACCGTTTTCGGGATTGGTGGCGGGGGCGTGCGCGAAGTGATTGTGGGTGACCAGCTGCGTGTCACCGATCTTGCCTACGTACTCGCCGTTTTCGTACTTTGTGTAGATCTCAAGCGAGTGCACGATGGGTTCCCACTTGGCGTAAAGCAGCATGTCACCCGCCTCCATGGTGGCGGTGCTCCAGTCCACCTCGGTGCCGTCATAGCAGCCGGAAGAGGTGTACCAACCGCCAAAGACGAATGCGCCCTGCTCGAGGTTGGTGGGGTACGATGGCGTGAACTTGTACTCTGCGATCGGTGCGCCGTACATAATGCCGGTCTGTGTCTTTTCTGTCAGCACGCTACCGTTGCTGGAAAATTCCAGCTTGTGGTCAACGATTCTGTTGTAGTAGAAATTGACGTTTTTGTTGCTCCCGCTGATGCTGATCTGACCGTTGCTGCTGAATGATGGGTCAGAGGATCCTTGCGCATAGCCGTGAATGTCAAAGAAGTCTTCTGCCTTTGTGATGTAGTTGTAGCTTGCCTTGACGGTGGTATACAGCACGTAATTTTTGCCGCCGTAGGAGTGAGTATAGCTCTCGCCGGGTAGCACCTCAAGGTAATAATTCATAGTGTAGGGGTTGTAGCTTGCGGTGTTTAGGGTCAGGGTGAAATCGTCTGCGGGCATATTCGCGATATACACAAGCACCGCAGAGTAGTAGGTCGAGCCGGAGGGCTCCCAGCGCTCGCCGCTGTCATAGGTGACACCGTTATCGTCCGTGATCGGCCAAATATCATGCAGATCTGCCTGATATTTGGCGTAAACGATCTTGACGGTATTGCTTCGGCTTGCGCTGTTGCAGTTGGTTGAATGCGTGTGACCTGTGGGCATACCGCAGTTCAAAAGGTAGCAGGCATCGGTGTGGATGTGCTCCTTGTCGCCGCACGAATAGGTGTAGCAATCCTCATTATGCGTGTGGAGCGTGTCGGTATAGCAAGCACCTGCGTGAGTGTGCTCGGCGGCAAAGCCGCATTCGATGCAGTCAGTGCTGTGGGTGTGCTCCTCTCCATAGTCGCAGGAGGGGTCAACGATGGTGCCGCTGGAAGCGCTGCCGTTGAAGCGATACCACGAGCCCTTAATATAAATGTAATAATAGCTGATGAAGTTTCTTCTGAAGACGAAGACCTGTCCATCCTTGGGATCGTTCGGGGCGCCGTTTGGCTTGGAATTTTGCTTATTACCAACGTTTGTCCAGCAGCTGACAGTGTGAGTATGCTCCTCGTTGCCGCAATAACAGCTTTGGTCGTGGGTATGCTCGACAAGATCGCATTGCAGACACGCGCTTGTATGCGTCTTATGCTCGGGCGTGGTGCAGTGGAGTGTCGGGTTGCATGCTTCGCTGTGGATGTGGTGTGCGCCGCAAATCGTCACGTAGCAATCATCGTACGTGTGGGTGTGATCTGCCTCGATCACGCACTTGCCGGGTGCCTTAAACGTGATCGCGTAGCGGTTTCTTGTGTAATAGACGTTGACGATGGTCGAGCCGTCACCCTCAACGATCACGTCCTTGTCGGTCAGCATATCGTTGTAGGTGAAATAGTCGTCCTCGGTGATGTCACTGACCTCATCGATGCGGTCAGCGCCGCTGACAAGAGAGCCGGACATTGCCGAAAGCCCGTCAAGATAGCCCCAGTACGTGAAGCCGTTGTCGTTGATGTTTTCCTTCCAGAAAACCATAGTGTACGTGGTCAGCTGCGTGACCCATTTCGCCAGATATTTGAGGTTCGCGTCGGGCAATTCGATGGTCTTGCCCTCGCCGTTGATGTCATAGGTGGATTTTTGCGCGTCGGTGGGGACTGCATCGCCAAAGGAGATCAGCTCCCAGCCCGAGAAGATATATCCGTGTTTTGTGGGGGGATTCGCGCCGACCTCGGTGCCGTATCTTGCGTAAACGGGGTCGGTGCCGTATCCGCCCGCCATTTCAAAGCTGAGCAGATAGTAGTTTCTGTCGTATCGGATCTCAACAACGGTACTGCCGTCAGCGGCAATGGTGATATCCTTTTCGTAAGCCAAGGGCTTGAAGCCGGGAATATCCATCGTGAGCGCATCGGGGATCTTGCTACCCGTCAGGCCGTAGCCGTCGGTAATGAAATCGGCGTGAAGGGAATAATCGTCGTCGTTGATGTTTTGCAGATGGTGATGGATCTGGAATTTTACGATCGCAGGCTCGTAAATGACGTTGATGGTGACGTTTTCCTGTACGTTTGTTAGCTGAAACTCCACGAACGGTGCGGGCTCGTAGTTCGCATCAATGCGGCGGAAGGGCTCATAGCCCATAACGGTGGGGCTATCGATCTTTGCCGCAAAATCACTGCCCTTGGCAATGGTCGCGCCGTAGGGCTCGAAGGCGATGCCGCCGTTGTCAAAGAGATAATTGATGACGATGGAAACCAATTGCGTGGTCGATTCGCTGCCCGTATCGGGCGTTTCGGTTGCGTCGGTCGTGTCAGCCGTCGCGGTCAGCTTGGTCGCCGTCAGCCTCTTTGTTGCGAACGTCGCCAGCTTGACGTTGCTTGTGTTGGCGCTCTCGGCACTCTCGGGCGTGCTGTAGGACAGGATCACCTCCACGGGCTCGCTTTCGTAAAGCGTATCGCCGTTTTGGATGACGTGGCGCAGATAAGCGCGTCCGCTTTCATTCAGCATACTGCCCACCAAGGCGTAAGTGACGTCCAATGCCTCGCCGCTTCTGCCCGAAATGTTGACCCATTCCTCGGTGTCGGGGATGCGGATCTGCCAGGCGCGGGAGTCAAATTCCGCGATCGTGATATGCGCGGTCAGCGTTTCCTTGCCGTCCTCGGCAAGTGTCAGCGAGGAGAGCTCGGCACCGTTGTGCAAAATGATGATGTCGGCAACGTTCTTGTCTGTTTCAAGCTCTGTCGTTCCCGTGGCGAAGGTGCTGATGGGGAAGATGCCAAGAAGCGTTGCAAGCATTAGCAAAAAGGCAAGCGATCTTTTCAAAGCGTGCTTTTGTTTTCGCATTACGAGACACCTCCTTTACTACGAGGTGCCGACCAGTTCTGCGCCTCAATGGCGCTTGAACCGTTGTTGCTTGACTGAACGACCTGAATAAAGACAGTAAATTTAATGGTGCTGTCCTTATAAAGGTTGCCCATGCTCTCGCTGAATTTCACCTTGGTCATCAAGGGGGGAGCCTCCTGACCTTCGGTCAGTGCGGCATTATAATAGTAGTAGCCGTCTGTATGAAGCGTCCAATTCGCTTCATCTATATTATAGCTCACCAGAGAGGTGTCTATTTCAGTCTCTCTGCCGCGGGCGTTGTTTGCAAGTGTAATTTCAGGGGTCAGCTTGACGCGCACGTACATCGGCATATCGCCGGTGTTGCGCGCGGTGACGGTCTTTTTGATCTCATAGCCGGGGAATATCCGAATGGCCGTACCCGGGGCGACCGCCACGTCGCTTCCATAGGGGTAGGTGACGTCCAGCAGCTCGACCGAGGTCGTGCCCGTTGCGATCGTGTTATAACGGCTATTGCTATTATCGGTAAAGTATGCAAGGGTACTGCACACAAAGGTCAAAACGGTCAGGATCATCACAACGCAGGTCGCGACGATCTTTTTCTTTGTAGCGGTCATTGGTCCTACCTCCTTTCTGAAAGCGTTCGGTTTTTATTTGATGCTTTGGGTTTATTGCGTTAATTTTCCGAAATGATCGGGGAATGCGCGGGTCATTGCAAAGTATACGTTTTCAAAGCCAAAGGTCTGTACGGCAAAGGCCTGTACGGTGATCTCAAGCCCTTCCAGCTCCTGCATTTGCTCGGTGCCGAAGTCGGAGAATATCGTCATGGTGTCAAAAAGAACGATCTTTTCGTCCTTTTCGCACTGATCGAGAAGAAAGATGTAAAATTCATAAACGCCGTTTGCGGCATCGGGCACCTGCACCATCGCAAAGTTGTCGTTGTAGTAAGCATTTTCAAAGTTTTTCCATTTGCCGACGTGGACGACCTCGCCAAGCAGACCGCCCGTGAGCAACAGCTCGATGTCAATGTACTCGCTGTTTTCAAAGCCGTAAAGCTTGTTGATATCACCGTTGCCGTCGGTAATGATGATCTTGGCGGCGATATAGGCCGGATCGTCACCCGTGTTTTGGATGGTGGGATCCTTGTGAATGACCTTGCCGGGATAGAGCATACCGTAATTATGCTCGGCCTTTTCCACGGAATCAAGGGCAACGCCGTGTACGCGCGGCTGATCGGGGTCCTCAATAAGATTTCCCGTGCCGTCGTCCTTGACCGCCGCTTCGGTCAGATCGATGTAAACGTTGCCCGCGGTGAAGACGTTGGTGATCTCGCGGTCATCGGTGAAGTATGCCAACGTACCGCCCGCCGCGGCGATCATGGCGACAGAAAGCACCAGAACGATGGCAACGATATGCAATTTTTTCAGTTTGATTCGTTTCATTGTTCGTTAACTCCCATATTCAGCCATAAGGTTGTACCAGCCGTCGGACGGGGATTCGATCCCCAGCGTCTGGATAGCGTAGGCGGTGATCTTCATTTGAGGTAAGGCGGTCGTGTTGATCGCCAGCATTTTTTCTTTCGTGAGATTTGCTTTGATTGTCATTTGGTCGTTTTGCAGCACGGCGTAGTGCTTATCCACCGCGGAATGCTCGACCTTGCGGTAATAAACACCGTCAAAGCCGCCAAGCAGGGTCCATCCGTCGGCAAGCGCGTAGGTCACGTAATCGTCAAGCCCGTTCTGGCGGTCCAGCTTTACGTACACATAACATTCCTCACTGCCGCCCTTGACGGTGACCAGCGGATCCTTTGTGACCGTGGTGCCGGGGATCATATCATATTCCGCCCCGGTGGTCTCGGTCAGTGTCAGCGCCACGTTACCAACGGTAAAGGTATTTTCAACAGGCCCCGAGACCGAAATGAAATATGCAATTGTAGAACCAACGCCAACGGCGAGAATGCAGATCACCGCGATGACGGTGAGCATGAGCTTTTTATGTTTCATTGCGCTCGGGGCCTCCCTTCGTAGATTTTAAGCTCGCGGATCGCGATCAGTTTGCAGCAGTCTCGATGAAAGGATCCTGCTCAAGAACGGCGGCCCATGCCTTTTGAACAGCAGTAAGGCCTCCCACGGTACCGGCGGGATCATCACTAAAGGCTTCGCTCTGAATGCCGACGGCTTTGAGGGTTACTTTCGCAGATTCGTACAGTCCAAAGTTTGAATTTTTTTCCGCGTTTTCGTCGACGTGGAACGCAGTGAAGATCTTGATCTCATCCGTTTCAGCGAGCTCTTTTACGCCTTCAGGCTTGAGCTTTGCATTTGTGCCGCATACGGTAATGGCTTTATTGGGGTCGTTTTCGTTGGTCTGATCGGTACCACAGTAGACCCATACACAGGAATAGGTGTTGAGATCCTCTTTGAAGATCGCCCATCCGTTTGCTTTCATCTGCTCAGCCATCGTGGGTTTGTCTTTTGCCTCGATGTCAACAATTTGGTTTGTGGTCACAAGGAAAAGGTAGCAGGACTCAGTCGAGGGATCTACGGTGATGGTAGGATCCTTGGTATAGGAATGGCCGGGCATTAAGTGATAGCTGTTGGTGTCGGTTTTTGTTGTGTTGCCTGCGCTATCTTTCACAGGATTGCCCTGGTTGTCGACCTTGGTTTCGCGCAGCAAAAGCTTCACATTACCGACGGTGAACACGTTGGATACGTAGGATGAATGGATCATATAGGCGACGGTGCCGGCGATGGATGCCGTTGCGATCGCGACCGCTGCAAGGATCACACACAAAACGATTAAAAGCTTCTTCTTTTTCATTTTTCAATTCCTCCTTAAAAGAATGATTGATTTTTATTTTTGGAGCCGTTAGGCTATTCCACTTTGTTTTCGGGCGGAGCGCCGCCTAGCTGTTCGGGTGGGTTTTCATCGCCCGTGAGAGGGTCGTCGTCCTTCTTTGTGAGCGGCGCAGGCTCGTCCAGCTTGTCGATCAGATCGGGCAGGAAGGTCAGCAGCACGATCACCACGCAGATGCCGATCGAAAGGTAGCTCGTCGGCGGTGTTTGTATGAAGTGCGCGAGATATCCAAGCAAGGGGATGGTAAACACGGGCTTGCCCAACACGTTTTTTGCGTTCACGGGCGTGCCGTCCTCGGTATTGTTGTTATCGCCCTTGGTCTTGAAGCGGATGTCGCTTGGATCCTCCTCATTTTCGATGATGTCCACGATGCGGTGCGTGACGACCGTGCCGCCCTCGATCACGTAGGTCAGGGGATCGCCCACCTTTAAGTCCTTCGGGTCAGCCTTTTTCACGTAAATGAGTGAGCCCACGTGGTAGGTCGGCTCCATCGAGCCGGACAGCACCGTGTAAGGCGTAATGCCGAACAACCGCACGCCCACCAAAGCCACTGCAAGAAGCAACACGATCACAAGCAGTGAGGTGGTCAATATGCTGAAAAATTTTTTCAATACTTCGCACGGCTCCTTTCGCGTGTACGCGTGCGTCACGCGCGCGTTAATAATAAAGATGGTTAATTGTATTATACCACCATCCTCACTGTTTGTCAATGCTTTTTCGGGATCACGATTTTAAAATTCCGGTGAACAGATCATACCGCCGGGCGGCATAAAAAAGCGGTCTGCCACAATGGCAGACCGCTTGGGGGTATCCCGTGCTGCTTCCCTCAAAGCAGCACGGAAAGGAAGGGCTGAACGGCTGCGGATAGGCCTATCCGCAGCCGAATTTTTACTTGCAGTGATTCTGACAGTTCTGTCAGCCTTTTATCTGGATACCGTAAAGGAGAAGGTATCAGAGGAGCTGCCTGCAAACACCTCGATGTAATAGGTGGTGCTCGACGAAAGATTATAGCTCAGATCGAAGTGTCCGCTGTTTGTGTCAGAAGCAAGCGCCGAGCTAGAAGACGAGGAATAGATCCGGATATCGGGGTCAGAGGCAGATCCGGAGCTGGAGAACGTGTAAAAACCGGTAGAGGTGGGGGTGAACTTGTAATATTTCGGGGACGAGGAGGTCGCTCCGCTCACGGTGTAGCTGCTACCCGTGGAGAGTGTGGGCAGCTTGGACATTTTGAAGCTAAAGGAGCTGGAGGAGCTGTCACAGGCGACCTTGATATAGTAGGTCGTGCCGGAGGAGAGGGAGAAGGTGGTTGCAAAATTGCCACCGCCGGTGTTGGAGTAGATATAGGAAGAGCTGTCGGGAGAAGAGTAAATGTAAAGGTCGGGATCTGCGCTACCGAAGCTTTCGAAGTAATAAATGTCGGTGGTAGAGGGGGTGAACTTGTAATAAGCCTCACCGGTCGCATTGTAGGTGTAGTCCAGATCTGCGTTGATGGCGCTCTTCATGGTCTTGCCGTTCCCTGCGGAGGTTCCCGAAAACTCGTAGTAGATCGAGCGGGAATAGTCGCTGCCGCCGCTGACGTACAGAATGTAGGTCTCACCTGCGGTGAGCTCAGTCTCGATGATCCATTGAGGGTAATAGCTGGAGGAGCTTTTGACGGGGGAGGAGTACTCGATGGTGTTGTGATCCTCATCATACAGAGTTGCGCTGAAGGATGCGTAGGAGCTGCTGGTGCTGCCGGTGATGGAGTAATAGCCGGTCTTGCTGGGATTGATCTCGTAGTAGCAATCGTAGTCGTCGTTATCCACATATTCCGTGCTGTCTTCATAAAGGGGAAGTGCGTTTTTGAAGCTGGAGCCCTTCCAAGGAGCGCTTGCAAGGATGGTGATGGCCATCACGATGGATAGG
This sequence comes from Clostridia bacterium, assembly GCA_017625065.1. GTDB lineage: Bacteria > Bacillota > Clostridia > Oscillospirales > CAG-272 > Firm-07. Next base: position 32,701 of record JAGALS010000041.1, read on the forward strand.
ATGGCGGCAAGCACGTAAAACACAGCTAACAGCTTCCGTCCGCTTATTTTTTTGTTACGCATGAAGGGGAGAACGCCGTCCAGAACGCCAAAGCAGAGAGCGCCCATGGCGACACAGCCTACGGCGATCAGGAAGCGGAGCACGACACCTACGGGCACGCGAGGCAGCACGGCTGCAAAAACGGCACACAGGACCGCGCCGATGAAAAGCAGAAGGGAGATGGGCGTGATAGAGCCTCTTGTTCTCTGCTTCGGGGCCTTGGTGACAACGGTGTCGTTATTGCTCTTTTTGCCAAGCAAAAGCTTGCCAATGGCGGTGTTTTGCAGATTGGCAGCAACGTTCTGCGTTGCGGCAGCGGTGTTGGAACCAACCTTTGCCACGTTACGGCGCTTGTAAGCGCGGATGATGGGATCTTCCTTGTAAATGATGTTCTCGGTGACGTTCTTGCCAAGGCAGCCCTTCTTGAAGGTGGTCGTGCCGTGAGGACGGTTGAGTGTAAGGATCAGCGTGCTCTCGTCGGTCTCCTTGGACATCGTGAAGAACTTGTGCAGACGGCGGGTCTCGTAATGAGAGGTCTCGTCCTTCTTCTTGCTGGCGGGGATGGTGACCTTGTAGCGCATATTTTCGTATCTGGAGTAGTAGAGCTTGTTCTCGTCGTAATCCAGCATTTTGTCGATGTCGAAGACCAGCTTGCGGATGTTGTGGCCGTTCAGATCCATCTTGTACAGGGACTTGGAGATGCGGTCGTCCTCAACGTTTTCGCGACGCACGTAGTAGATGCAGTCGTTTGCGATGATGATGCTGGCCTTGATATTGCCGTTGACGATATCAAGATCGGTGGCAACGGTGCGGTTTTCCTTACCGTCGGGACGGACGATGTGCAGGTTATCCCACGCATCCAGATAGTACAGATAATCCTCGGTGATCTTGACGAAGCACTTGAACTGCGCGCAAAGGAAGATGCGCTCCTTGCCGTCGGCGCTGAGCTTGAACAGAGCCGCGTTGCGACCGGAGCCTCTCTTGATATAGAGCCAATCGCCGCGCGTTTCCACGATGTTGTCCACGTGCTGCAGGATCTCCATGCGCTCGGTGCCGTCAAGGGTGTTACGCATCAACGGGCAGAAGTCGTCGTTACCGACGGTGTAGTATACATAATTCTTCAGCGTGCAGCGGTAATCCAGCGCATTCTGCTCGATCAGGGTATCGGTGCCCGCCTTCATATCGTATACGCGAAGGTCGTTATTGTAGTCGTTGGGGGTCCAGACCGAGTAGATGATCTTGCCGTCCACAACGTTGTGGATCTTGCAGCCCTCGTTGAGCACGCGGGAGTTTTCGCCGGTGTTGACGTTGCAGACCATCAGATGCGTCTTGACCTTGGGCTTTTCCTCGCCCTCCTTCACGCGCTTCTTGGCGGTCTCCTCTGCCTGGATGTAGAACAGGGAATCGTCATAGTAATCGGCAATGTCCACCATAGCATCCACAAAGGTGGAGGTGGCATTGTTCTTGAGGTCGATGGCGATGACGGAGAAGTTATTGTTGCGCTGTACGACCTCCGGTTCGGGCTGACCCTTGAACAGGGCGGTCAGACAGCCGACCTTTTCCTGCATCTTGCGGATGGGCAGCTTCTTTTTGAAGAACATCACGTTTCCGGCACGGTTGAGGCGAACGTCATAATCGCCCTTCGTGACACGGTAATGCGCAAGAGGAGATTTGTCCAGGCACTCCTCGGTGTTGGTGGCAAAGTTGTAGCAATACAAGCCGTCGCAGTTGGTGAAGCGGGGCGTGTCGGTGCTCGTGGTCTTCTTGGAGCCGCAGCCCTTCTTGGTCTCCTCCGTGTAAACACGGGAGGTGACGCGCTTGAAGTAGTACAAACGAGAGCCGTATCCGGTCAGGACCTGATCGATACCCATTACGATGGGTGTCTTGGCAGGCTCGCCGTCAACGATCTCATACAGGGCAAGCGACTGTGCCTGTGCCTGCTCCTCGGGATCGGGAGCATCGGCAGCGGAGCCCTGACCGGGCTTGCTGACGTTTAGCGTGGACTGCTGAGGCTTGGGATGACGGAACAGGAAGGTCTTGCCCGAGAAGTGGAAGAGCTGAGCGTGATAGTTGAAATACTTGTTGATGTTGTTGATGTGATCCACACTGTCGCCGTAGCCGCGGACCTGCTCAAACAAAGAGAGTGCCTGGTTGTTGTTGACGGCATTGGGATCGTACATCTGCAGGGCGGAATCGTACACCTGCTGTGCATCGATGCCCGCGCTCTGAAGCAGCTCTGCGCGCTTCTTTTCGTTCAGGGCAGCCTTGGCGTTCACGTAGGCGGGAACCTCGGTGATCAGCTTGACGTGATGGACCTTGCTGTCAAACGCTGCACGAAGATTTTCCATCTCGGCACGGATCTGGTCCAGCTTGTCAGCATCCAGCGAGAAGCGCTCGGCATACTTGATGTCGGTCTCCAGCTGCTTGAAGATGATCTCCTTGTCGGCATCCAGCTTGTTGATGATGCGGCGGTAGAGATCAAAGATCTCAAACGCACCGGCGCTGTCCTCGGGATCGTACTTTTCAGCGATCTGCTGTGCGTACTCCTCAAGAGCCTCGAGCTTCTTGGAAAGCGGTACGCTCAATGCCTTGAAGTCCAGATACCAGACGTGTGCGCTGGCACCGTTCTTGGCCTAGTTGGTGGCGATCAGCTCGTCGATCTCGTACATCGTATAATCGGAACGCTTTTTGTAGTTGTTCCAATCATAGGTCTCGAAGAAGTTTTCGAGATAGATCAGCGCGGATTCCGCATGATGGTGGCGGGGATGACCGCCGCCATAGCTCCGCCGTCGATGCTCGTGCCACCAACGGCAGCACGGTCGGCTGACAGGGTGGTCTGCGGTGTGACCTCGCAGTCACAGGCATAGCAATGCACTTGCTTCTGGTTGGGAGCGTAGTAAAGAGGTGAGGCGCAGTTTGGACAAAAGCCCTTGATTTCATTTTCGCTCATGTTCTTATCCTTTCAAAATGTTTATTTAAAATTGTTTTCACAAGGAAAGACCAGGGTTACGGAAAATCCTCTCCGCCGTTGGGGGGCTTGCACCGCAGGATCCTGCGTATACCCTTATAGACCCCGATCAGGATCCCGTATTTCTGGATCGCCATGATCATATAGGTGGAGCAGGAGGGATGAAAGCGGCACTCTCCGCGCACCCGCAAGGGGGCAAACGCCTTATAGAGCAGGACCAGGCCGATCAGAGCGCGGCGCAGCGGCAAATAGGTGAGCAATGCTGTCACGGTATAGGCGATCCACGGATGGGGAACGGGCAGGATCACAAGACAGCAGATCACCCACAAGGCGGCGATCAGCAGGGGGGGCAGGAGTGCATAGGTGATGAGATCCAGCACGCGGATCTCGCGGATCTGCCTGCTCATTTGAGCATGATGCAGCGCTTGTTGCGACTTTCAAGCTGAGCCTTTGCCGTGGCAATCAGCTGGGCGGCCTTTTGCGTATCGCCCTCGCGCAAGGAGGCGGCAATGCCGCTGACGGTCAGGGAAAGCTCTCCCTCAACGCCGGCTAAGGCGGGGTGGCTCATCGGGTCGCTGAAGCGAATGCTCTCAGCCAGATCGTTCAATGCCGTGCAGATCGCGGCATCCTGAGTCAGGGGAACACAGTCTAACACGTCTGCCTGCAGCATACGGATGTACAGGACCTTTTGTTTGGTCTTTTTCTGGTTTTCGCCAATGTAGTTTACGGCATATACCGAATACATCGCGATCAGAATATATGCAACGGTCACGATCAGCTCGAGAATGAGCGGGAAGGTGATCTTTTCGATGGGGAGATACATAAAGATGAGGCCAAGCACCAGATACACAACGAATGCCGCGTAGCTGACCGTCTGTGCGACGGGTAGCTTGATCAGCGCATCGCCCTTTGCGGTCCAGAAGAAGATCAGGACGGCAGCCAGCAGGTTCCAGGGGAATGCGAATGCCCAAGCCATCCAGAATACGGCAGTATCAAGGCGGGCATCGTCAACGGTGAGAAACAGGATCACATTCAGCAAAACGCTGACCAGCAGGAAGCTGATAAGCACCAGAAGGCGTGTAGATCTTTTCATACTCAGGTCTCCTTTCCGGGGGCTTGCAGTCTTGTACCGCAGGAGGAGCAGAACAAAGCACCCTCAGCGCATTTGTTGCCGCATTGCGGACAGAAGACGGGAACGGGCTCCAATGCGTTGCCGCATCGCGAGCAGAAGCGCGAGCTTGCGGGCATCACGTTGCCGCATTTGGAGCAGGCGCGCTCACCGGCTTGAAGATTTTGCACCGGTTGCTGAGGCTGTTGAACGGTCGCATCCGTCATACGGCCGATCTCACGGCCAAAACCTGCGCCGACTCCAAGACCGACGCCCATATTCATAAACGCGGCGGAGCCGCCCTCGTTCTTTGCGGCACCCTCCAATACGTCGAAGCGGCGCTCGTCCTGGTAGGTGTAGCCCTCCATAGCACGGGATTTGGCGCGTGCTTCGCTGAGAATGGTCATCTTGTATGCCTCGATCTCCGCATCGTTCATACCCTCCATACGCTTTTCCTTGGCGAGGCGGAGCTTGACAAGATCCTTATCGTCGGCAAGGATCGTGTTCAGGGCGAAATGATCTAGCGCAATACCGATGTCGGCAATGCGTGCGTTCAGCTTTCTGAGCACGACGTCGCTGATGGCGGAAAGCATCGTGGTGATCTCCAAAATGCTGACACCCTGCTCGATGATGGTCTGTGCGATGGTCTCCTTGATGGCGGAAAGAAGCATACCCTTGATAGAACGGCGTACCGTTTCCACCGAAAATTCGGGCAGCTGTCCGACCACCTTGACCACAAAGCGGCGGGAATCCACCACGTGCAGACCGGTTTGACCGTTGGCACGGATGTTGACGATCAGGTGGTACTTGGGGTCCTCCAGCACGATGGGGGTATCTGTGCCCCACATCAGCTCAAGGACGTTGACCTTGTTGATGAAGAATACCTCACAGGGGAAGGGCGTTTTGCCGCCGAACAGTGCGCCGAAGATGCGCTTGAGGAGTGGGACGTTGTCCGAGCTCAGCGTGTGCCGACCGGGACCGAAGAGGTCCAATGCCTGCCCGTCCTTGAAAAACAGGGCTTCCTGTGATTCATGGACCACCAATTGTGACTTCGCGTTGAAGTCCTCAATGTGGCTTTTGGCAGCCAATGTGCTGTTGTCCATCTCGTTTTGGATGATCGAAAGTGTGTTGCTCATCAAAAGCCTCCTTTATAGTATTGTCCCTTTCTCTCGGGGCGTGAGATGCACGTTTGCCGCACGCAGGAAGGGCCTGACGTGTAATAATAGGAAACGTTTAATTGAATTAAAACACTTTTAATATTATAAATCAATAAGATTTCGACAAAATATGAAAAAAATTTGAATAAAATTCCAACAAATTCTCAAAGGACGGCGAAAGGTGTCAAAATCTCACGAAGTGGCTTGCTGTGGCGCGCGGTACGAAATGCTGCCGCTTGGGAGCGACGGTATCGAAAGCGCCGCGCTTTGGGCGAGCGATGCGGATGTTTTACACATCTCGCCCTACCGCAGCTTCCCCAGCGGCATCACCGCGACCGCTTCCAAGCGCCACGAATATCTACGTTGGGCAAGCAGCGGGGAGCGCTATATCGTTGAGGATGATTTTGTATCGGAATTCTCGGTCTCCAAAAAGCCCGAAGAAACGCTTTTTTCGCATACGGTATGCGAAAATGTGATCTATATGAACACCTTTTCGCGCACGATATCGCCCGCGCTGCGTGTAGGATATATGGTTCTGCCGAAGCGTCTTGCTGAAATCTTTGAGCAAAAGTTGGGCTTTTACTCCTGTACGGTGCCGACCTTTGAGCAGCTCTTGCTTGCAAGGCTGATCTCAAGCGGTGATTTTGAGCGTCACGTGAATCGTACAAGGCGTAAAAAGCGCCGCGAGCTTTCACATAGCTTTGAGGAAAAATAAAGTGTTCAATATCGGTTTGGGTTATTGACAATGATTTTTTGCTTTGCTATAATATAGTAACAAGATCCGATCGTGTCAAGGAGGATGCTTTATGGGAGATATGATCAAAAACGGCGTTCACGGTTATAGTAAGGAAGAGCGCTATGTTGTGCCGAAGGAAGCCCTGATCCGCGAAAGGCTTGAATGGTTTCGTGATCAAAAGCTGGCTTTGATGATGCATTTTGGCCCTTATTCTCAAATGGGGATGGATGCCTCGTGGTCCTTGTCAAGGACGGATACTTGGGCAAGAAAAAACGTGGATTGGGAAAGCGATGTGGACGTTTACCGTCAGCAGTATATCGATTTGAATAAAACCTTCAATCCCATGCGGATTCAGCCCGATAAGTGGGCGGAGTTCGCGGCGGAAAACGGTTTTAAATATCTGATCTTCACCACCAAGCATCACGATGGCTTTTGTATGTTTGACACCAAGTATACCGATTACAAGATCACCTCACCCGACTGCCCGTTCCATACCCACAAGTATGCAAATATCACGCGAGAGGTCTTTGATGCATTTCGTGCGAAGGGCATTGGCATCGCTGCGTATTTTTCAAAGCCGGACTGGAATTGCCCGTGGTATTGGGCGCCCAATATGGAAACGCCGATCGGTGAAACACGTTTTCCAAATTATAAATTAGAGGAGCACCCCGAAATTTGGGAGCAGTTTATTGATTTCACCCACAATCAGATCATGGAGCTGATGCGGGAGTACGGCAAGATCGATATTTTGTGGCTTGACGGCGGTCAGGTGAAGGAAAAACGAGGTCTTGGCATCAGGATGAGTGAGCTGATCGCCAAAGCGCGCGAGGTGCAACCGTGGCTCATTGCGGCGGACCGTACCGCAGGAAATGAAAATGAGAATTATATCACGCCCGAGCAGGCAATTCCCGATCACGTGATCCACGTTCCGTGGGAAAGCTGCGTCACGGTGGGAACACAGTGGGGCTACAAGTATGAAGATACTTATAAATCAGCGCGGGAGCTTGTCCGCATGCTGATCGACGTTGTCAGCCGCGGCGGTAATCTTGCATTGAACATAGGACCTCAGCCCAACGGTGAGCTTCCCGCAAGGGCATTGCAGGAGCTGTCAGGGCTTGGCGCGTGGCTTAAGGTGAATGGGGATGCGATCTATGGCACCAGGGCATTGGATGTGCCCGAGGCCGACGGCGTTATGTTCACAAAAAAGAAGGATACCGTATATGCCATCATTCCCTTAAACGAGGGAGAGATGCTTGCAGATTCGGTTCAGATCCCAACGGACAGACCGATCCAAAAGGTTATTTGCCTTGGAGTTGAAAAAGAGCTTCGCTTCACAAGAAAAGGCAAAGGCTTACATGTAGAGCTGCCGCAGGAGCTTGTTGGCACATCTCCGTACGCCGTGTCGTTTATGTTGCAGGAATGATCGAATAAAACGAAAAGGCGCTCGGGTATCCGAGCGCCTTTTCATTTGCTTAGAGCAATACACAAAAAATTACAAAAAAGTGCATAAAAATTGCCAAACATAACTTTTGCTTTGCTACACACAATATATTCGGAGCGCGAAACGCCGTGTGAAACGGTAGCGCAAAGGCAACAGTGGGGCGCAACGCCCGACGGTTGCGGCAAAGCCGTCGGGCGTTGCGCGCTCTTGAATATAGATAAAGCCCGCAGCAGTCGTGTGTCGACAGAAGATGTCCGATCAATGGCAACACGGGCGAAGGAGAAACGAAAATGGCAAACAAGCAAGCCAAGAAGGCACTTGAGCAATTCAAGATGCAGGCAGCAAACGAGGTTGGTGTAAACCTTCAGCAGGGCTACAACGGCGACCTGACCGCACGTCAGGCAGGCAGCATCGGCGGCCAGATGGTCAAAACATGTATACCGAAACGAACGAAAATTTTTGAGCGTCCCAATCGCATCGTAAAGGGGCATAAAATCACCGTGCGTTATACATACGAAATATCGGTGTAACCCAGATGCCACGGGCGTTTCGGGGATTTTACAAAGAGAAAAAGCCACCCTCGTTTTTGGCGAGGGTGGCTTAACTTTACCATTCTTCCTTGAGCAGAAAATCCGCGATATGCACAATGTCAATGCCGTTGTCGTTGCCGATGGCAAGCGGGTCTTTGCAGACCACGTATTTGTGATAGTGATCCTTGATGTGCATCAGGTTGTCGGTCTCACGGGTGGACTCGGTGGGGAGCTGGGCGCACACCTGGATATAGATCTTTTCGTCGCGGCGGATACCCACAAAATCAATCTCCTTGGTGTCCTGCTTGCCGATATACACGTCGTATCCGCGGCGCTTCATTTCAAGATAAACGATGTTCTCCAGCATGGCGGCAACCATCTTGGTGTTGAAGCCCATCTTGCTGTATTTGATGGAGATGTCTGAGAGGTAATATTTCTCCTGCGTTTTCAGCACCGATTTGCCCTGCAGGTCATAGCGCTGGCAGGGGTAGATGATGAACGCCTCCGAGAGCCACTTGATATAGTTATAGACCGACTCAATGGAGATGGCGCGATTCTCGCTTTTCAGGAACTTGACGATGGCGCCCGCCGAGAAGGTCTTGCCTACGTTCTCGATGATATACTTGACCACACGGTCAAACAGATCCTTGTTGCGGATCTTGTGGCGCTTGGAAATATCGCGCGTGATGACCGAGGCGTAGATGCCCTCGACCACCTGATACGCCGAGCGCGTGTCAAAGTTGCTGATGCCAACGATGGGGAAGCCGCCGTATTGCAGATACTCGTCGAACACGGCGCGCGGGTCGGCATTTTGCTTGCCTTTGAATTCCAGATACTCGCGGAAGGAAAGGGTATAGACCGAGATCGGCACGTAGCGCCCTGTGAGGTAGGTGGAGATCTCGCCCGACATCAGCTTGGAGTTGGAGCCCGTCACGTAAATATCCACGTCAGAGCCCTCCAGGAGACTGTTCAAAACCTTTTCCCAGCCCGCGACCTCCTGCAGCTCGTCCAGCAACAGATAGCATCTGCCTTTGCCCTCAATGGCGCTTTTGAGATCATTGTACATCTGCTTGGCTGTGAGACCGTCATCGATCTCCATTTCGGTGTATTTGCGGAAAATGATGTTCTCAGCAGGGATGCCTCGTTTTTGCAGCTCCAGCTTCATCATTTCGAGAATCGTAGACTTGCCCGAGCGCCGCACGCCGGAAAGGATCTTCACCAGCGGCACGTCAATAAAAGGCGTGATCGCGTTAATATAATCGGGTCTTAAGATCATAAAACCACCTCCTTTCAAGTGTAGTATACCAAAAAACAATATAAAAGTCAACACTTTTTCGGTTATGTAAGTAAAAACTTTGGAAAATAATCTGGTTTTTAGAGAGAATATTGGCTTTTGCGAAAGAATATTGATTGCATCGCTAAAGAATAAATGAGAAAGGGGAGCAAAAAGCTCCCCATAATTGATGTAGTTGTATTTTTAGTATGATCAATCCGATAAATCGCTCAATTTTGATAGTGAGCATATCTCAAGATCTATACAATCAAGGTAGTGATCCTTCCACGATACAAAATTAGTATATTCTTTGCTGCCATAATATTTGATCCCCTCGATGCCGTTTAATTCACAGCAGGTGGCAACATATCCCGGAATTAAATATTCGCGATGGGTGGTAGCATTGTCTTTTGATGGAGCAAAACGGCAATACGATAAGAATAGATTGGGCGCAGGGTCCTGAGACAAGTCTATCATTTTAATGTCACGTACGGGTTTTAACTTGGCAATCTCAACTCGGGGCAGTTTTGTGTGTTTTCTTACCTCTGCGCAAGCACCCTTGCTTTTGTCAGAAAAGTAGTAGTGACTTTGTCCAACATGATTAAATCGTCCATGAGAGGTAATGCCATGAGGAGCTTGCCCCATTTCCAATTGGGTGAAGGGACAATCGTTTTCACCAAGTGCACGAGCATGATAATAGTAATCTTCTTCAAAACCTATTTTGACATCCCATTGAGCAATGATTTCGTTAATTGCTCTTCCTGTTTCATGCATGCTGCCAAATTCGGGGTAACGACTTAAATAATTCAAAAAGGATATTAAATCCGCTTCTGTTAATTCGGATAATAGGTCAAGCGAAGAACAAATAATGTTAGTTTCTGGGATGCTTACTTTTTCTTCGGGATCATGGGCAACATAGAATGTTTTACTAGGGATATCCAAACAGATATCTTCATTGTCTGCCAATTTTTTTGCTGCGTTCACACTGAGACCACGAAGAACGGTTGATAGACCGCGGGGAAAAGATTGAGAAAGTTCGGTGAATATTTTTGATGTTTTCAGAAGAGCAACATTAGGGGCTTTGATTCCTGTGCTTCCTATGGAATCAACAAAGGTGCGAACTCCCGAAAAATCATTTCGCATTAAAGAAGTATGCAGTTTGGTTATTTCTGGTGTAGGAACAGATCGAGCGATATTCGCGATAACATCCCATTGATGCGACAGCAGTTTTCTGGTGATGGGTGCGGATAGCATAGGAATTTCATACTGACGATATAGTAACATGTTTTGGTTGACAATGTTAGTAATCGCGGAAGTTACTGAAGATATTTGTGAGCGGTCTTGCAAAAACAGAAAATTACGATGATTGAATTCACTAAGAGCGCTAATTGAAGCGGTTACTTTAGCAAGTTCTCTCGTAGCGGCTTCTATGCCACGTAATGATTTATTATCAGCCATAATTACCTCATTAAAGACAAGTTTTGACATTATCGTAACGCATCGCCCCGTGGTTGGCAGCGGCTGGCGCGAGGATTTTGGTAAGATATTCAGAGCAGGCGAGGATGCTAAGAATTATGCGTTTGTGGTCAAGGATACTGCGCCCAATAATGTGGACTATGATGAGAGCATCGACCAAAAGAACGAGCTGAATCTGCGAGGGCTCGACCAAGGCGGCAAGTATTTCATCTATTTTGCCTCTATCCAGGATTTGCGCGGCTCCAAGCGCGTTGGCGGCACCTTCCATAAAAACAATGCTGTTTTTGATATGGATTGGGATCTGATCATCATTGATGAGGCTCACGAAGGCACGCAAACACTGCTTGGTGACAATGTGGTCAAAGCACTCCGCAAGGAGAAGACTAAGGTGCTGGCTCTCTCCGGCACACCTTTTAATATCCTTGACCAGTATGATGAAAATGCTGTTTACACGTGGGACTACGTGATGGAGCAAAAGCGCAAGGCGGAGTGGGATATCCTTCATCCCGGTGACCATAATCCTTACGCCGATCTGCCGCGCATGCACATATATACATACGAGCTGGGAGATAAGATCCCCGGTTACGTAGAGCACGAATTGGAGGGCAAGGCCTTCAATTTCCGCGAGTTTTTCAGGACTTGGACGGGTGATCCCGAAGTGGACAAGTCCCCCATCCCCGCAGGGCAACAAGCGGGCGATTTTCGCCATGCCGAGGACGTGCTCAGCTTTCTGAATTTGATTACCAAGCCAGATGCGGATAGCTTGTATCCTTACTCTACAAAAGAGTATCGCAATATGTTCAAGCACACATTGTGGATGGTGCCGGGTGTAAAGGAAGCCAAAGCGCTTTCCAAAATGCTTCGCGAGCATCCCGTATTCTGTCATTTTGGCATTGCTAACGTGGCGGGTGAGGGCGATGAATTTGAAGAAAGTCACTATGACGATGCATTGGAACTGGTGCGTAAGACCATCAAGGAAAATGATTATTCCATTACGCTGTCTTGCGGCAAGCTCACCACCGGTGTCACGGTAAAGGAATGGACGGCCGTGTTTATGCTGGCGGGCTCTTATTCCACTGCCGCGGCTGGTTACATGCAAACCATCTTCCGTGTACAGTCGGCAGGTCAGATCGACGGCAAGCAAAAAACAGATTGCTATGTGTTTGATTTTGCTCCCGACCGTACATTAAAGGTGTTGGCAGAAACGGCAAACGTTTCTCGCAAAGCCGGCAAGGCAGGTAAGCGGCAGGGGGAAAACCGCGAAATTATGAGCGATTTCCTCAATTTCTGTCCCGTGATCGCCATCCAAGGCACCGAAATGAAGCCGTACAGCGTGAACACGATGATGGAGCAGCTCAAGCGTGTGTACGCCGAAAAGGCCATCAGAAACGGCTTTGACGATGCTTCTATTTATAACGATAACCTCATGCGCCTTGACGATATTGAGCTGGAGAGTTTCAAAAAGCTCAAAGGCATTGTGGGTGCCAGTAAGGCGGCACCGCCCCTCAATGATGTAGAGGTCAACGCGCAAGGATTTTCGGAGGAAGAGCATCAAAAAGCGGAGGCGGCGCAAAAGAAACCCAAGCGTGAACGCACACCAGAGGAGCTTGCATTGCTGGAAAAATTGCAAGAGCAGCGCAAGAACCGTAACAATGCCATTTCTATTTTGCGCGGCGTGTCGATCCGCATGCCTTTGTTGATCTACGGTGCCAATGTGGCATTGGATGAGGATATCAGCATCGAACGCTTTGTCTCCATGGTAGATGACACCTCTTGGGAAGAGTTTATGCCAAACGGTGTCACCAAGGACATTTTTGCGGATTTCCTCAAATACTATGACCGCGATGTATTTGTGTCGGCAGGCAAAGAGATTCGTAAGCTGGCAGCAAGTGCTGACGTGCTGACGCCTACCCAGCGTGTTATGGCAGTGGTCAAGATCTTTGATTATTTCAAGAATCCCGACAAAGAGACGGTGCTGACGCCGTGGCGTGTGGTGAACATGCACATGAGCGATTGTCTTGGCGGTTGGTGCTTCTATGATGAGAAATTTGAAAAGAAGCTGGACACGCCTCGTTTTGTGGATCGGGGACAGGTGACGGCAGATACGCTTGCCAATCCCAACGCGCAGATCTTGGAGATCAATTCCAAATCCGGTTTGTATCCGCTGTACGTAGCATACAGCATTTATCGCGCAAAGTTGGGAACTCGTGACGAAAACGAGATGCCACTAGAGCAGCTGTATGGCATCTGGGAGGAAACGGTGCGCGAAAACGTGTTTGTCATTTGCAAAACACCTATGGCAAAGTCGATCACGATGCGCACGCTGTTGGGCTATACCAAGGGCAAGATCAATGCCCATTATTTTGAAGATTTGATCAATCATCTGAAAAACAAACCCGAGCAATTCAGAACGAAAGTCACTCGGGGCAAGTATTGGGGGAAGGAGGTCCAGGAAATGAAATTTGATGCCATCGTCGGCAATCCACCGTATCAATCCGAAACAGTACAGCATCAATCCAATGTAAACGGACAAGCACCGCGCAAGAGTATATTCCAATATTTCCAAATGGCAGCTGACGAAATTTCCTCAGGTGTAGTATCTTTGATTTATCCGGGTGCCAGGTGGATTCACCGTTCTGGAAAAGGCATGCAAGAGTTTGGATTGCAGCAAATCAACGATGTAATGCTTGAGAGGGTTGATTTTTATCCCAACGCCAATGAAATATTTGCCGATGTAGCTATTGCAGACGGTATAACAATGGTGTTGAAAAATAAAAGGAAAACCACCTCTGGATTTATGTATGTATTTCATAAGGATGGAATTGCAACATCAGTACAATTAGATAATCCCGGAGAAGATCTCATACCATTAAATCCGCAGAATGCAGTTGTACTTGATAAAATAGCACTGTTTGTGGAAAAACATAAACTGTCCTATATGCATAGTAGAATCTTGCCCAGAAATTTGTTTGGGATAGAGAGCGATTTTGTTGAGAACAATCCTTCTAAGGTGAGAGAGTATCGAGAGGGAGAAACAATAAATCCCATTCATGAGATAAAACTGTTGACAAACGACAAGGCCGGGAAAGCAGGACGCGCCAAATGGTTTGTGGCAGATAGAGATGTCATTCCCAGCAATCAAAATTTGATTGCCGAGTGGCAGGTGGTTGTTTCCAGTGCCAACGCAGGAGGGCAAAAAAGAGACAATCAAATCGAGATTGTGGATGATCAATCTGCGTTTGGGCGTTCTCGCGTAGCGCTTGGGACTTTCAAAACATTAGAGGAGGCACAGAATTTCTTTAATTATGCACAGACTTATCTTATAAAGTTTTTGTTTTTGATGACAGATGAGTCATTAACATCGCTTGGCAAAAAAGTTCCGGATATTTTGGATTATACTTGCAACAATAAAATGATTGATTTTACAAGAGATCTGGATTCCCAACTCTATACGTTGTTTGGTTTAAGTGATGATGAAATTGCTCATGTGATAAAGACTGTGCAAAAGCAGCGAAATAACGGATGATACGAAAACGGGGTCGCAGATAATCTGCGGCCCTATTTTCTTTTTAAGCAAAACCAACCATTTACAACAATATGAAAATGTGGTAAAATAAAGATTGAAGAAATGTAATGGAGGTAAGTATGATAGCGCATTGGATAATTTTCTCTTTAATAATCCCATTGGTTCCTTTTTCGCTGGCCTATGTGTTCGTAAAGTTCGGCAAGACAAATGAATGGTCAGAAAAAGAAAAACGTATTGTTGGCATGACGGTTGTTAAGAACACAATGTATTTTTGGTTGCTTGATTTTTTCTACATGTCTTGCTTTACAGGATGGTTTCTCGGAAAATATATTTTTGGCATCTTGGCTATACTTTTTGTTTTTGTCAATCTGACTAACGCGTTTTTGGCCAAAAGTAACATCAGCAAATGGTCGTTGTTGGTTGATTTTTTGGTAGGTGTTGCTTTGAGCATATATTTGATTCTCATAATACCAGATCCAGATTTTCAATTGGTGGTAACCACAATTATTGCTGCCGTATATAGCGGTTTGTTGACTCTCGTTGGTGTTGCGTGGACAATCAAAAAAGGTGATGACAACAGACAAGCAGATTTTAAGCGTATCGACGACGAACGCAAAGAAGAGGAACGAAAAAAGCACATTCCGTTTTTAAAAGTTGCTTATGAGAAAGCTACTTCTCAAATTACAGCAACCATGGGCGCAGATTTGGCTTTAGCAAAAGAAGTTATATTGCAACGCCCTTCAGAGGGGCAATATTGCGATGTTGATATTCCATCGTTTAATATAAAAAATGTTTCTGATAGCAACGTGATTTTATTGGGGATGAACATTGATAATCGTTATTACAAATTTGAAGAGAATTTACTGCTTGAAAAAGGTCTCGTTTGTGCAATCACGCCACAACGTAATATGTTGCATTTGTTTGTGAAAATGCCCGAAAAAATCGAATTAATAGTCAGCGATGTACTTGAGAATAGATACACGCTATTGTGCAAATTCAGTATAAGCAAACGGACTGGTCCCCAAACGCTCTCATCCCCGGCTGAAGTGATAACATATATCCCTTATCAATATACCATTGAGAGCGTTTCTTTGCCTCAACTGATAAAAGCGAGCAATTAATAAAGAATAATTTAGACTTGCGAGAGTGTGATTGGAAAGATTAGATATGAAAAGACAAGATTTTCTATTGTACTGTTTATCTACATACGGCACCTCGCCCGACTACCCGTTTGACGAGGATTTTGAAACGGCGGTGCTGCGGCATGGAGACACGCGAAAGTGGTATGCCATTGTGATGTGCGTGCCGCGGTGCAAGTTCGGGCAGGGAAGCGACGAAGTCATTGACGTGGTCAACCTCAAGCTGCCGACCGACATGTTTGGATCCTTTGGTGCAGCCGAGGGTGTCTATCCCGCTTATCACATGAACAAGCTACATTGGGTTTCTGTGCTTTTGCCAGACACGCCCGATGACGTGGTGCAGTTCCTCGTGAACGCCAGCTTTGAGATCACACGCGCCAAAAGACAAGCAAAATAAGAGCAGCCCCGAGGCACATTTTGTGCCTCGGGGCTTTTGGGTAAATGATCTAAATATTCTTGCGCGAGGACGGAATTTGATGTCCCACAACTGTTAATTCCAACTTGTTGTAAAGGGGTCCCCGTTTCGGGGACCCCTTTACAACTTTTGTGTCGAGTGATATAATAAAAGCAAGATCTCGATCGGAGGTGCGCCATGGCCAATAATAAACTGAAAATTTTATATTTGATGCGCCTATTTCTGGAGCGCACCGATGAGAAGCACGGCCTGACTTTGGAGGAAATTGCGAGCGCGCTCGGTGAAATGGGTATTTCGGTGGAGCGCAAGGCGCTTTACAGCGATATTGAGGCACTGCGCACCTTCGGCATTGACATTCAGATGCGCAAGGAGGGCGCCACGCGCTATCACGTGGTGAGCCGCGATTTTGAAATGCCCGAGCTCAAGCTCCTGGTGGATGCGGTGCAGGGCTCCAAGTTTATCACTCCCAAAAAGAGCACGGAGCTGATCAAAAAGCTGGAGGCGCTGGCAAGCGAGCACGAGGCAAGGCAGCTCCAACGCCAGGTGTTTGTGGCGGGGCGTATCAAGACCATGAACGAGAGTATTTATTACACCGTGGACGATATTCACGAGGCGATCAACAGCAACTCTAAAATTTCATTTCAATATTTTGAATGGAACGTGGAAAAGGAGAAGGTGCTACGCCACGACGGCAAGATCTACCGTGTCAGTCCCTTTGCGCTCACGTGGGACGATGAGAATTATTACTTAATTGCATACGATAGTGAAAACGAGCAGATCCGCCACTATCGCGTGGATAAAATGCAGAAGATCAAAGTGCTTGGCGAGCGCCGTGACGGCGCCGAGCGCTTCCGTGATTTTGATATGGCGCAATACTCCAAAAAGACCTTTGGTATGTTCCGTGGCAAGGAGGAATTGGTCACACTTCGATGCAAGAATAAGCTGGCGAGCATCATCATCGACCGATTTGGGCGCGAAACACAGTTCTTTAAGGTAGATGGCGAGCATTTTGAGATCCATGTTAGAGTGGCGATCAGCCCGCTGTTTCTCACGTGGGTGTTAAATTTCGGTACTGATATTGAGATCATTTCACCCGGCAGCGTGCGCGCAGAATTTGCACAACTGTTAAGAGAAACGCTGGCAACATACGAAAATTGAAATTTCCTTCAGGGGTGTACGTTTCGTACACCCCTTTTACTGTCCGTTTTTCGGGATAGCACCTCGCGTATAATAAAAGGCGAAAGAGAGGTGGCGTTATCGTGTGGATATTGCTTATTCTGGCTTTTGCCATCGGATTTTTTGAAACACTTTATAAAAATAACAAATAATGTGTTTGCGAGCGCGAGCACAAACTGTCCGCTTTTTGGTACACCTCTTGTGTTATGATGGTATCAGAGGTAAAGGCCTCGATAAGGAAATGGAGGTAAAGTTATGAAGAATATTTTTATCACGATCACCGGACAAAATCATTATCTTGGCATGAAGCCGTTTATTACCATTGCTTTGGGAGGGCACAATATGGTATAATATCCGCAGGAAGGCTTGTATACAAGCCTTTGGGCTTCGCCCTTTCCGTGCAATGCACGGCTGCGGTATTTACGGCTTCGCAAAAATGCCCTTGCAAGCAAGCATTTTTGCTTCATGGTATAATCAATACAAAGAAAATGATACAACGAACCGCGAAAGGAGGTTTATATGGATATTCAAAATGTACGCGCTATGATGCGCACCAAATCGATTTATGACATACCGTTGCGAGTCACGTTTTACGCTCGCGTTTCCTCGGAAAGTGACGAGCAATTAAACTCACTTGACAACCAAGTGAGCTACTATGAGGATTTTATCAAACGCAACGCCGCATGGCAGTATGTGCGCGGCTACGTGGACGAGGGGCTCTCGGGCATCTCCACAAGGAAGCGCAAAAACTTTAATAGAATGATTACCGACGCCAAGGATGGGAAATTCGATCTGATCATCACCAAGGAGATCTCTCGATTTGCCCGTAACACAGTGGACTCTCTCCAGTACACAAGAGAGCTGCAGTCCCATGGCGTCGGTGTCTTTTTTCAAAACGACAACATCAATACACTGGACGAGGATGCTGAGCTGCGCCTCACCATTATGTCCTCGATCGCACAGGATGAGCTGCGCAAGCTCTCCTCCCGTGTACGCTTCGGACACCAGCAGGCGATCAAGTCGCACGTGGTGCTGGGGAACGGGCGGATGTTCGGCTACCTCAAAAAGGATAAGCATCTGGTGATCGACGAGAGCGAGGCACCGATGATCCGCGAGCTCTTCCGCCTGTATGCCACCGACCAATACAGTATGAAGCAGCTGGAGGATCTCTTCTTTGAGCAGGGCTACCGCAACCACAACGGCAATAAGATCGCTCACACCACTATGTCGGGCATCATCTCCAACCCCAAATACAAGGGCTACTACGTGGGCAATAAGGTCCGCATCGTGGATATGTTCACCCAACGGCAGAAATTCCTGCCGCAGGAGGAATGGGTGATGTTCAAGGACGAGACGGGGGATATCGTTCCCGCCATTGTTAGCGAGGAGGTCTGGGAGGCGGCAAACGAGGTACTGCAGCGGCGCAGTCTTGACGTAAAAAGCAGGCAGGGCGTTTGCAATCACTCCAATCTGATGACGGGCAAGCTCTATTGTGCCCACTGCGGCATGCCTTACTATCGCCGTGAGTCGAAGGACCGATTCGGGAACGTGAATTCCAAATGGGTGTGTAGTGGTAAGATCAAAAACGGCTACGACTCCTGCCCGTCCGCACCGATCTACGAATCCGAATTAAAGCCTGTCCTCTTTGAGGTCTTCAGCGAAACGCAGGTAGAGACCGAGGCGACCATTGAGCGCTACCGCGAAATGTTTGAGGCGCTGGAGGAGGACGAGGAGATTGCAGGGCTACTTGAAACCCATCGCCGCACGCTGGATATGGCATCGCAGAAAAAGGCAAAGCTCCTGGAGCTGGTCACCCTGGGGGCGATCAGTAACGAGGACTTCAAGGAGATGACGGCGGCCTGCGAGCGTGAGTGCAGGGAGGCGCGAGAGGAGATAGACGAGTTGGAAAAGGAGATGCTCAGCAAGGAGGCGTTCCGTGCCCATATCAACGAGCTGCGCAGGCACCTGCAAGCGGCGTGCGAGGAGGCAAAAACGGGCATTAT
Organism: Clostridia bacterium; assembly: GCA_017625065.1. Taxonomy (GTDB): domain Bacteria; phylum Bacillota; class Clostridia; order Oscillospirales; family CAG-272; genus Firm-07. Next base: position 51,688 of record JAGALS010000041.1, read on the forward strand.
CACCCATGCATTTGTCAATCGCTATATCTCGAAGGTCACGGTCACATTTTCAGAGGATGGCACCGGGGCGAAACTCGACATCGAGATTTTGGCGGGAAATCGGGCTCAAAAGTGGCTTCACAAGCTCAAAACAAGGTATGAAAATACCTCTGTTCGTACGGGACACACGTTCAAGAAGATGATCGAGTCCTACGAAAACGGCATGACCAACGGTATGTCCAAGTAATCAGTAAAGAAAAGACAACAAGGGGGCGCGCTTTGATGGCGCGCCCTTATGTTTTGCTTTTTGGACAAGCTTTCGGATGGAAATGAAAAGAATTGAATGAAAAATGCTGAAAATATGGAATGAATTTTTGAAAAAATTGGAAAAATATCTTGACAAAATGGAATGAAGGGGCTATACTGAAAAAGAAGAAAAATTTGTCGATATCAGGAGGTCAGTATATGAAGAAGGAGCAACGCCTTGAAGCGGAGAAATTCTTGCTGCAGCAGATCTATGACGAGAACCCCGATTTTGTGGATGCCACAATGGCGGCGTTTTCTGTTTCCCGTTCCACTGTTTACAATTATATTAACACCTTGCAGGATAACGGAGAGCTGGAGCGCGTCGGGGGCTCGATGCCATACCGCGTGCTGTATAAGACCTCTCGCTTTACCATAGACACCACGCGTGAGCATTCCGAGGATCGGATGTTCAGCCGTGACATTTCGCCACTACTAGCCGAGCTGCCGATCAACGTGCAAAAGATCTGGCGCTATGCCTTTACCGCTATGATGAACAACGCATTGGAGCACGCAAAGGCATCTGCCATTGTGTGCGTGGTCAACCGCAGCCGCCTTTGTACCATCATCGGTATTCTGGATAACGGCATCGGTATCTTCCGTCGCATCCAGCAGGATCAAAGAGATGCCAGCGGCGAAGCACCCACCGCGGCTGAAGCGGCATCGCTGCTTTACGCGGGCGGCTATACCTCCGATCCCGACACTCACGCGGGCGAGGGCATCTTCTTCACTTCACGCTTGATGGATCACTTTGCGATCCGCTCGGACTATCAGCTCTTCACGCCCAACGCGGAGGATGCCGACGAGGAGGGCGGCGAGCGCTTCCGCGGCACCGCGGTGCAAATGGCGCTGAATAACGACTCCAAGCGTGAGCTCAGTGAGGTTATGGCAAAATACATCGATCCCGATGAGGGCTTTGTGCATACCGAGATCCCCGTGGCGCGCTTTTTCGGCGGCGATTTTCCCATTTCCCGCTCCGAGGCACGCAGACTGCTTTCGGTTCTGGAGGACTTCCGCACCGCCGAGCTTGATTTCTCGGACATTGACGAGGTGGGTAGAGATTTCGCGCACGAGCTCTTCTCCGCCGCCGCGGGGCAGTATCCTATGCTGCGCCTTAGCGTGAAGAACGCCACGCCTGCCGTGCTGGGCGCATTGCGCCGTGCGGGCTATTCGGGTGAGTAAGAAAACATATTCAAAAAGCGCGCCTTGCGTGATCCTTTACGGTTATCACACAAGGCGCTTTTGCCTTGTAGCCTTTAGCGAAAAGCAACCACCTGCTATGCATATGGAATAAAGCGCTTATAGCAGAGGCCCCCTTGTGTAAAGGGGGCTCCCGCGTAGCGGGTGGGGGATTGTTAGACAACAAAGCGGTTTGCATTTCTCACAATCCCTCCGTGAGTTTGCTTAGCAAACTCCATGTGCCGCTATGCGGCACAGTTCCCATTTACACAAGGGAGG
>JAGALS010000042.1 GCA_017625065.1 Clostridia bacterium
AAAAAGCACCCCTGAGGGGTGCTTTGTCCTGTTTGGTTGCGGGGGTGGGATTTGAACCTCACGACCTCCGGGTTATGAGCCCGACGAGCTACCAAGCTGCTCTACCCCGCGATATGAAATTGGAAGTGGTGCCGGAAGCCGGGATCGAACCGGTACGAGATAAAATCTCACGGGATTTTAAGTCCCGGGCGTCTGCCAGTTCCGCCATTCCGGCATGTCTTCGCCGAAGGGCGCCCCTTCAAATGCTTGTATATTATATCACAGTGTTCCCCTCTTGTCAAGCCCTTTTTGCAAAAACTTATTGACAAAAAGCGATCCTTCGGTTTATACTTTCAGTATGATCCCCCAAAAAAGGAGACGTTTTGCTATGATCCCCGAAAAATTCACCGATCGCATGCGTGAAATGCTCGGTGCGGACTTTGCCGCCTTTGAGGCGGCGCTTGAAGCTCCCGCCATCCGTGCGCTGCGTGTCAACACGATCAAAACAAATAGCGAAAAACTGATACCGTTACTGCCCTTTTCGCCAAATCCCCTACCCTTTGCCCCCGATGCTTACTACGCACCCGAGGACAAGGTCGGTGCGCTACCCGCCCACCACGCGGGGATGTTTTATATGCAGGACCCCTCCGCTATTTGCACGGTTTGCGCCGCGATGCCAAAAAAAGGCATACGTGCCATCGATCTTTGCGCCGCGCCGGGTGGCAAATCGACACAGCTTGCCGCCGCGATCGGCGACGGGGGTATGCTTGTTTCAAACGAATACGTTTCCGCGCGCTGTCGCATCCTACAAGGCAACGTGGAGCGCATCGGCGCGAAAAACACGGTCGTCACCAACCTTTCCACCGACGTGCTTGCCTACTTTTACGGCGCTTGCTTTGATCTTGTGGTCGCGGACGTGCCTTGCTCGGGCGAGGGAATGTTCCGCAAATACGAGGTGGCAAGCGAGGAATGGAGCGAGGAAAACGTTGAGATGTGCGCCGCGCGTCAACGCGATATTTTAGAGAATGCGGCTGCGCTCATCGCCCCCGACGGACAGCTTCTTTACTCGACCTGCACCTTCTCTTTGGAAGAAAATGAGCAGAATATCGATGCGTTTTTGAGCGCGCACCCCGACTTTTCGCTGATCCCCGTTGCCCCCGCGATCGCCGCGGTCACGGCTGACGGCATCAGCTTTGAAGGCTGCAAGCACGACTTGTCGCTCTGCCGCCGTTTTTATCCGCATCTATCCCCCGGCGAGGGGCAATTTGTGGCATTGTTGCAAAAAAGCAGCGATACGGTATGCAAAAAAGTCGCAAAATCGCAAAGCACTCTGCCCTCTCCCGATGCAAAAACACTCGCGCTTGCGCGTGCGTTTCTCACCGAAACGCTTGCAGAAATTCCCGGAGGCATCACGGTCACGTTGTTGCGCGATGCGCTTTGGCTGACACCCGATTTTCCCGTACCGTCCAGGGGTGTTTTTGCGCTGGGTGTGTGCCTTGGCACACTACAAAAGGGGCGCATCGAGCCCCATCATCAATTCGCCTCGGCTTACGGCAACAGCTACCGCCGTCGCGTGGAGCTGTCGCACGACGACCCCCGTGTGCTCGCCTACCTGCGCGGCGAGGAGATCCCCCTCACCGAGAGCGAATGCGCGCGCGGCAACGGCTACGCCGTCGTGCTTTTTGAGGGCGCGCCGCTTGGCGGCGGCAAGATCGTTTCGGGGCGGTTGAAGAATCACTATCCCAAGGGGCTTCGGAATCGGGGCTGATTTTACAAAAAATTTCATTGCAAACACATCAAAAAAGTGCTATACTCAAAGCAAAGCATAACGGAGGTGACACTATGCTGACCGTATCCAATATCACAAAGCGTTACGGCAAAAATCTTGCCTGCAACGACGTCTCCTTTCACATCGACCGTGGCAGCATCACAGTTCTTTTGGGCCCCAACGGGGCGGGAAAAAGCACGCTGCTGAAATCCATCACGGGCTTTTTGCGCTACCACGGTACCGTTTTTGTGAATGGCATTCCGAATAAAACGGTTGAAGCCAAAAAGGTGATGGGCTACATTCCCGAGATCCCCTCACTCTACCCCAATCTGACGGTTGCCGAGCATATGGAATTCATCGCTCGCGCTTACAAGCTCACCGACTATCACGACTTCGCCGAGGAGCTGCTCGACCGCTTTGAGCTGTCGGACAAAAAGAAGAAATTCGGCGACGAGCTTTCAAAAGGTATGCAGCAAAAGCTGAATCTGTGCCTGGGGCTCCTACCCCGTCCGCGCCTGTTACTGATGGACGAGCCGATGATCGGTCTGGATCCGCACGCCATTAAAGAATTGAAAAAAATGATCGAGGAAATGCGCGCCGAGGGCAGAACGGTGCTTGTCTCGACACATATGATCGACAGCATCGATATGCTGTGGGACAGAACTCTCATTATGCAAAACGGCCATCTTGCCGCCAATGTGACGCGCGAGGAGCTGGAGGAAAACGGGCAAAAGCTGGAGGATCTGTTCTTCTCGATCACCGAAAGTGCGCCCGCCGTGCCCCCGATCGAAATGGAGTGACACGATGAAGCTGATCTTTTATTATATGACGCGTGCCGTCAAAAATCAGATCAAAAAGCTGTTTCGCACGTGGGTCGCCGTGTTTTTGCTGGTCTGCTTTGGCATCGGCATCCTATTCGGTGTCGGCGCGGCGGGGCTTGCTTCCCTGTTTGAAGAGGAAACGCCCGACAGCGAATACGTTGAGGTGATGCCGGACGAGACGGTAGAGGATGCCGTCACGCTCACAAACGAGCAGATCAACGGTGTTGTCGAGCTTGCCGTTGGCGGCATCGTGCTGTTCGTGCTTGCCTTCAGCATCGCGATGGCGGATAAGAATGGCGGCTCGATCTTCCTGATGGCTGATGTGAATCTGCTATTCCCAGCCCCGATGAAGCCGCAATCGGTGCTGCTGTTCCGACTCATTATGCAGGCGGGCACGTCGATCATTGCGACCATCTATTTGCTGTTCCAAATTCCTAACTTGGTGCTGAATTTGGGGCTTGGCGTTGGCGCGGTATTCGCGATGCTTGGCGCTTGGTTCTTCCTGATGATCTTTTCCAAGCTCCTCTCGGTCCTGCTTTACACGCTTGCTTCGACCAAGCCCGAGCTAAAGCGTTATCTGCGCCCTTGCCTTTGGGGAGCATTGCTTTTGATCGGTGTCGGCTACTATCTGTATGCACAAAACGCGAGCGATTATTTCACCGCGGCGCTGGGGTATTTCAACGGACCCCTCACCCGTTACATCCCCTTGTGGGGCTGGCTGAAAGGGCTTGTGCTTTACAGTATGGAGGGCAACCTCGCAGGTGCGCTGCTCTCGGCGCTGGGGCTCTTGCTGCTTGCCGTGCTGCTAACTGTGATCATCTGGCACATCCGTGCGGACTTTTACGAGGATGCGATGGCTCGCTCCGAGGAGACTGCCGAAAGGCAGGCACAAATGCAAGCTGCCCGTCCAAACCTGCAAAAGCGCAAAAAGGATCGGAACGACACCCTGCGCCGCGACGGGCTTTCCCGCGGCGCGGGCGCGACGGTCTACTTCCACAAGGCGATGTATAACCGTTTCCGCTTCGCGCATCTGCGCGTTTTTACCAAGACCTCGGAGACCTATCTCGCAGTCTCGATCGGACTTTGCCTGCTGCTTGTGTTCGTGGTGAAAAACAGCTTCTTCCCCGTGGTGGCGCTTGTGCTGGCGGGCTTCACCTTCTTCCGCTCGCTCGGCAACCCCATCACGCAGGATATTTCGCAGGAGACCTTCTTTTTAGTGCCCGATACGGCACACCGTAAGGTGTTTTTCTCGTTCGCGGCGGGTGTTGTGAACAGCGCGCTTGATCTGCTCCCCGCCCTTTTGGTCGCCGCCGTGGTGCTACGCGCCAATCCCCTCACGGCGCTTGTCTGGTTTCTTGTGATCGTGTCGCTCGGCGCGTATTCCGACAGCATCGGTATGTTCATTGATCTGTCGCTTTCCACAGGACTGTCACAAACCATCAAATCGATGATCCAGATCCTGTTCATCTACTTCGGGCTTGCCCCCGCGGCGGTGTTGATCGTGCTGGGCTTCGCCCTGGATCGGCTGATGCTCTTCGCGATGCTGACGGTAGTGGTAAATCTGATCATCACCGCACTCTCGCTTTTGTTCTCACCCATGTTTGTGGAGAACGGAAGAAAATAAAAAAAAGACGCTTGGTTGTCCCCTGATGCAAAAACGAGCTTTCTCATTAAAGTGAGTTGCACAAAAAAAAGCCTCCCTTGTGTAAAGGGAGGTGCCGAGCGAATGCGAGGCGGAGGGATTGTAAAGTTAATTTAAGATAAAAACAATCCCTCAGTCGCTTCGCGACATGCTCCACGAAGAACGCAAAGCGTTCTTCAAAAAGAAGCCAAAGGCTTCTTTGTTTTACGACAAGGGAGCCTTTTTATTTTTGTTCCTTTTTCAACTATCCTTATAACGACAACTCCATTTTTCAATATTTCGACTCGCTTTTCAGCAGTCTGGAGCTGTTGAGCAGCACAGCGAATGCGCCGAAGTTGTGGAAGATCGAACCCGCAAGCGCGCTGATCACGCCAAACGCGGAAAGTGCGATCATCAAAACACTGATCAGCACCGAAAGCGCAAGATTTTGATAGATGGTGCGCCGTGTCTTCTTGGCAAGCTCCACCACGAAGGGGATGTTCATCAGATTGTTGTTCATCAGGGCGATATCCGCCGACTCGATCGCAAGATCGGAGCCCATCGCACCCATCGCGATACCCACGTCCGCTTCACGGAGTGCCAAGGCATCGTTGATGCCGTCGCCCACTGCAAGCACGCTGTGCTCCTCGCCGCCAAGCGCGCGCAGGCGATCCATCTTATCCTCGGGCAAGAGCCGCGCATAGACCTCGTCAATACCAACGCGCTCGCCGATGAGCTTTGCGGGCTCCTCGCGGTCGCCCGTCAGCAACACGGTGCGCTCGGCACCAAGCTCACGCAGCGCCTCGACACTTTTTTGCGCGTCATCACGCACAGTATCGCCAAAGCAAAGACAACCAAGCAGCTTGTCGTCGCAAGAAACAAAGCTGATGCTTCCCACCGCATCAGCGGCAAAATCGGCAGGAACGGTGCAACCGCATGCCTCGATCCATTCACGCCGTCCGAAACGGATCACGGCACCGTCGTGTTTTGTGCCCTCTACGCCGCCGCCCGACACCTCTCGCACGTCAAGCTCCTTGTCAAAAGCAATTCCCTTTGCCTCGATATACTCGATTGCCGCACGCGAAACGGGGTGTGTCGATGCCACGGCGACCGAAGCCGCCGCCGCAAGCAGTGCCTCGGGCGCGGTATCGTCAAAGCAGATCGCATCGGTCAGGGCAAGCTCACCCTTAGTGACCGTACCCGTCTTATCAAAGACAACGGTGTCGATCTCGGTCAGCTCCTCGATAAACTTGGAATTCTTGATCAGCACACCGCGCTTTGTGGCAGCCGAGAGCGCCGCGATCATCGGTGCGGAGCTGACCAGCATCTGTCCGCAAGGACAGGAGACCACCAAAACAGCAATGGCTTGCGCCACGTCACGCGTGATCAGCGCTACGGCAGCCGCAACGCCAAGCACAAAGGGGATGTAATATTTGAGGAAGCGGTCCATAATGCGGGATTCGGGCGCCGAAATGTTTTCGGATTTTTCCAAAAGCTGCAGGATCTTGGAAAACGAGGTGTCGACATACTCTTTCTTGACCTCGACCACGATCCTGCCGTCCAGGTTCACGGTACCCGCGTACACGTCATCACCGACCGTTGCGTGGGCAGGCTGCGGCTCGCCCGTCAGCGACTTCTGGTCGATGTGCGTATCGCCCGAAACGACGGCACCGTCCACGGGGATGCCCGAGCCTGGCTTGATCACGATCTGCTGCCCGACCTTCAAGGTCTTGGCATCCACGACCTGCTCCTCGCCGTCCACAAGCAGCACCGCGGTGCTTTGCTGCATTTTCTTGAGTCCGTCAATGACGTCCCTGCCGCCCATAATGCTGCGCTCCTCTAAGATGTGTGCAACATTCAGGATCAGCGGGATCAAGAGCGCCAGGATCAGCTCCTCGTTAAAGACACACGCGATGATCGCAATGCCGACCAAGATCTCCATCGCGTTGGTGAGATTTTTGGAAAAAACGCCCTTCACGCCCGTAACGATCACGGGCACGCCCTCGATCAGGAAGCCGATAAAATACAGCAGTTGAGGCACAATGGGATAAGGATTGCCCAAAAGATAGGTGTAAATGAGTCCCACCGCCAGGCACGAAAGCGTTGCGATGCCGCAAATGATGTCCTTTGTCAGCTTGCGGCGGCCCGCCTCGGTCAGATTATCCCGCGAGAGCGCCTTGAGGCTGTTTTGCGCCATATTATTGATATTTTCCATACTCGCTCTCTCCCTCTCAAGGATTCAGGATGATCTTATTGTCTCCATCGGACACAACGATCTGACCGATCTTTTCAATGGCGGCCGTATATTTGCTGTTATAAAGACGAACGTAAACCGTCTCCTTCGCGATATCATACGCGTGTTCACATTCGGCACACCGCTGTGAAGCCTCGGTCGGCACCGTAGCGGCGTGTCCGTGCGCTGTCGCGTTATCGGCATAGATCCTTTCATAAATGGGCTTCAGCTCTCCCCAAACGCCCCAGAATTCCGCAAGGTCGGTGTTGGCGGCGCTGACCGCCTTCGCACGGGATACCTTCGCATCGGAGATCAGCGCATTTGCCGCGCTGTATGCCGCGGGGAGTCTGGTCTCTCGATACTGGCGTGCCTGCTCGACCACGGTCTCCGCCTGCACGGTGTAGAAGTTGACAAGCTCATAGGTGGTGCGGACCTCCTCGGACATCGAGACCTGTGTCAGCTCCAGCGAGGTGATGGTCACGCCCGCGCCGATCAGCTCCAGCTTTTCGGAAGCGAATTTCATCACCGATGCCGCGAAATCGTCCTTACCGTCGGTAAGCAGACGATCCACGTCGATGGATGCGCTTTCGTTGACCATTGCCGTGCTGACGGTCGCGTTGATCAAGGACGAGATATCCTTGATATGCGTGGTATAGGCAACGGGGTCGGAGACCACGTATTTGACGGATGCCGATACAACGGCGATGTTCTGATCACCCGTGATCAGATATCCGCCCTGCGTGGCATCGATCGTTCCTGAGGTGTAGTGTGTGGTAACGCTTTGCTCGATCACGTTCCCCGAAGGGATCACGATCACCTCGTCGATGAAGTAAGGGAAGGCGAAGAGGAGTCCCGGCCCGTGGATCTGCTCCTCATAGCTGTCTCCCACCAATTTTCCAAAGCGCAATACCACCGCCACGTTTCCGCTTTCGACCACACGTATGCCCGAAAGCAGAACAAACAGCACGACGACAATGACCAGGATCAGGAAGTACTTGGTCACCGTTTCCAAAACGTCGGCGAACAGTGTTTTTTGCTTCTTCATACAGCCACCTTATCCCAAGGAAATGTTGTTGTCGGTGGCAGCCTGCTCGATCAAGGTGCCGATGGCGTTGATCAGCGCGGTGCGGTCGGGCTCTTCCAAGCGCTCTAAGATGTACGAAAGGTCGAACAGCATCGTCCCCTCGGTGGTGTAATCGGCATAATCAAACAAGAGGTTAAAGGGATACTTGTTCTCGTCAATGACCAGGATCGTGCTGCTGTTGACAGAAGACACCATTGCATCCAGGTTCTTGAGGAACTTGTAAAGATCCACGTTTGCCGTCTGCGCGTCATTGTAGATCTTCGCCACCGCTTTTTCGGTCTCCTTCGTAATTTCAGATGCGTCGATCTTGCCTTGATTTTCGATCTCCGCCGCCTCGGTATCCGCATCGGTGGTGATCTTATCCGCCTCAAGATTTGCCTTGGCAAGAATGCTGTCGATCTCCTTTTGTCTGTCGGTCTTCATCTGCTCAAAAACAGCCTGAATGTTGTTGTCGGGCAGTGTCAGGCGCAGGATGCTGACATCGATCACGTTGATGCCGTAATTGGCAAGACAAACATCGTGCACACGGGTGAAGATCTCCTCCTGGATGCGATCGATCTTGATCTGCTCGGCATCCAGCGAGACAAGAGCCGTCAGCTCATAGCTGCCCATGACGCTGTTGGTCGCGCTGAAGATCTGATCGTTGAGGTAGGAGTCCACCGAACCGATCGAGCCAACGCTGTTGTGGTACAGCACGGGGTCCTCGATCTCAAAGACCACGTAGGATTGCAGAATGATATTGCGCTTGTCCTTGGTGGTGGTCTCCAGGCGGTTTGCCTCAAGGTATTGCAATCTGTTATCGTAGGTCACAACGCTCTCAAAGGGCCAAGGAAGCTTGAAATAAAGCCCCGCCTCGGTCGTTTCGGTGCGAACCGCACCAAAGCGCAGGATCACGGCGCATTGTCCCTCACGGACAACGGTGGTAAAGCCGAACCAGAACAGCACCAGCACCACCACAAGCGCGGTGGCGTACTTGGCGATCGTTACGCCAAGCGCTGCGCGGGGCTTTTTCTCCTTTACCGCAGCCACGGCGCCATCTGTGGCGCCCTGCTGCACGGTCTCAGCCGCGACCGTTTCAGGGTCCAGCTGATCGTTTTTATGATTTTCGTTATAGCTCATTTTGCACTCCTCCATTTATTTGGTGAGAGGGATGTTGCCGATGTAGATGTTTTCGGAATTGACACCGTCACCGACGATCACGACCTTCGCGTCCTTATAGGCTGTGGTCACAGCCTGCAGATATTTGTAGTATCGGTATGCATCGGGGTAGGCGGCATCCGCCTCGGCGCTTGCCATAAACACGGCGACCTCAGAGCTTGCGTTTGCAATGCTTCTGTATTGCTGTATTTTAGCATCGGCGATCAGGGTATTGTAATAATTGTTTGCGTTGATCACGGCAACGTTCCCATCGCACTCTGCCTGCAGGATGATCTGCTCTGCCTTGATGCCCGCGCTGATCAGCTCCTGATACACGTCGGCGATCTGCATGGGCGGATGGATGCTTTCCAGCACGACACTGACCACCGTAATGCCCGTGTTGTAGGCGGCGATACGGTCGCCCAGCTCCTTTTGGAAGCTTTCGGCAAAGGCGGTGCGGTCGGTGGCAAGCAACGTTTCCAGATCGGTATTGATGGTGCGTGCCGTCACGATCTCATACGCCGCCGCCTGCACCAGCAGCTCGGGCGAGGCACTGTCGGTCAGATAGGCCTTCAGATCGTCGATGCGATATTCCACACGCAGATTGATCGAGACCAGCTCCTTACCGCCGCCAAGCAGAAGGCTGTATTCCTCCTTGCCGTGCGAGTCGGTCCAGATGTTATCGGTGCTGCGGTCGGACACGTAACCTATGGTCATATTGCTGACCGTCTTGGTGTCGTAGATCTCAACGGTGTCAAAGGGCCAGGGCAGTGTCATATGCAATCCCGGCTGCAGCGTCTCCTCGCGGAGCTTACCGAGTCGGTAGTGGGCACCCTCCTGATTTGCTTCAACCTTCACCACACCGCTGAAGCCCCACAAAAGCAACACGATCGCGATCAGGCTGTAGGGCAGTACGTTTTTGATCAGTCGAATGCTCCAGAGCGAGCGCATCGTGATGCCCGTGTTCTTTTCGAGGTAGGCAAGCACGCCCAGGTCCTCGCCGCCAAGCCCGGGCATCGGGATCGAGAGCTCGGGGGCGGTATACATTTCGTGTCGGATCACACGGACAAACAGTGAAATCAGCAAAAATACCGTTTCGTAAACAAGCAGTACGCCGATGACCGTTTCGGCAACTCTTTGGAAATCTTCGTATCCAAGCAGTCGGATCATCAAAACGACCGTTGTGACAAGCAATGCAAGTCTGCCCACCGACAAGGCGCCGCGCAGGCTATGCAGCACCGCCTGATGATACGGGTCGCTGCCCTTTTCGTGCAGCTCCTCGGTCTGCTCCCCATCGCCGCGGTGGCGCTTGAGGTCGCCCGAGTGCTTGCACCATTTATCCAACACGATGAACAGCACGAACAGCGCAAGCAATATCACGGGAATGTGATATCCAAGCAGCGGGATGCCCGTCCCCTTCAGCCTCGGCCAGAACAGGATGTGAACACCCACCGCAAGCGTTAAAATAAGGAATGTCATTACGCCTGCTCTGGAGTCGTACCACAGTCCGCGAAGCCCCGCGATACCGCGGCGGCATTGGCGCTTCAGCCACTGCAAAGCGGTGTGGAGCTTTTTTTTCTTTGTGCTTGCGCCTTCCTCTTGCTGCGCTTCGGCGGTATGTGTTGTGTTGCTTGCAACAGGCTTTGCCTCTTGCGCTTTTCCAAGCGGAATGAGCAAAAGCAGATTGACCAGCGCCGGCAGCAGCAGCATCAGCCCTATCAGCAAGATCGACGTATAAACGGTCACCGCATACAGCCCAAAGCTCCCCGCGGCACAAGCCACAAGGCTAAAGCCCGTTACAAGGGCGGCAAGCCTTTGGGGGGTGATCGCTTTTTTATTTCGCTTGTTCATAAAATCTCCCCTCGCATAAGATAAGCCCGCGTGCCCATACGCACAGGCGCACGCACGCATAGTTTGATACGTTAATATATACATTTTAGCATATCTGTTACTTCTTGTCAAGAAAAGCATAAAAATACCAAAAAATGACTGCGTCCTGTGCCAACACAAACGCAGTCACTTTATTGTTATTTCGCGTACAGATCGGTCTGATAAACGCCCTCACTGTACAGCACCTTGAAGGCGTTGACAACGGCCTCCTTATCCTCGCGGTAGGTCACACCGAACCAGCGGTCGCGCGTCGGGATCACCTTGACCGTTGCACGGCCATCGCGCACCATGCTGTCGATCATACCGGGCAGGATATATTCCGACTTCACATCCCCTTCGGAAAGCGAAGCAAGGAATTTGGGGAAACCCTGTGCCAGCGCGTCAATGAGATCGGGCGTGAGCGCCCACATATTCATCGAAACGATGGAATCCGGGTCGATCGGCACACGCAAGCCGTCCTTGTCCACGGCAGCACCCGCGCCATCGCGCACAAGATTATGCGTTTCGGTCACGCTTACAAGATATCCGTTCTCATCCACGTGGCACAAGCCGCGCGAAACACCGCCGTTATCGCTGAGCGTATTCTTGAGGATAAAGCCCGGCATACAGAACCTGCCCGCCTTGCCGCCGTTTTCCACCAAAAAGTCGTGGGCGATACGAAAGCCCTCCTTGCCGTAATAATCATCGGCGTTGATGACCAAAAACGGCTCCTTCACGATATCTCTGCAGGCAAGGATCGCTTGGCCCGTGCCCCAGGGCTTTTTGCGCTCCGCAGGGCAAGTAAACCCTTCGGGCAGATCGTCCTTTTCCTGAAACGCGTATGCCACGGGACAGATTTTTTCAATACGGTCGCCGATAATTTCGCGAAAATCAGCTTCCAGATCGCGACGAATGATAAACACCACGCGGTCAAAGCCCGCCTCGAGCGCGTCGTGGATCGAGTAATCGATGATGATCTCACCGTTCGGTCCGACCGGCTCCAGCTGCTTGATGCCGCCGCCAAAGCGCGAGCCAATGCCCGCCGCCATCACAACAAGACTTGTTTTCATAGAAAACCTCCTTTGGGGGTAGGAATTACCCATATAGTCGGTCACGCTGCCAAAGCGATGCCGCGTCACCTGTTACAGTATAACACATTCTCCGCCTTTTTGCAAGTCAAATCTTTTTTAAAAAATCACCGTTTCCCGCCCTTTAACAAGTTGACAAAGCATTTTCATAATGATATAATAAAATTAGAATAAACGATAGGAGCAAGCCATGCCAAACATCTGCGTTACCATCAAGGAACTTGTCAACTACGCCGTCGCGCGCCAAATGATCGAGGAATGCGACCGCACCTATGCCACCAACTGCCTCCTGCACGCCCTGGGGCTGTCGGAGTACAGCGACGGCGGTGAAACCCCCGCCGAGCGCCCCCTGGAGCAGATCCTTGCCGATCTGTGCGACTACGCCGTCGAAAAGGGTCTGATCGAAAACGATTCGGTGGTCTACCGCGATCTGTTCGACACCTCTCTCATGGCGCTGCTCACGCCCCGCCCCTCCGAGGTCATTGCAAAATTCCACGCGCTTTACAAGCAATCCCCCGAAAAGGCCACCGATTATTTTTATGATCTGTGCAGAAATTCCGATTACATCCGCACCTACCGCGTCAAAAAGGACCTGAAATGGGTCTACGCAAGCGAGTACGGCGACATTGACATCACCGTCAATCTCTCCAAGCCCGAAAAGGATCCCAAGGCGATCGCCGCCGCAAAGCTGCTGCCTCCGCGCAGCTATCCCAAGTGCCTGCTTTGCCACGATAACGAAGGATACGCGGGCACGCTTGCTTCCCCTGCGCGCGGCACACTGCGCCAGATCCCTATGACCATGGCAGGTCAGGATTGGTTTTTGCAATACTCCCCTTACGTGTATTACAACGAGCACTGCATCGCGCTCTCAGCGGCACACACGCCGATGAAGATCGATCGCTCCTCCTTTGTGAAGCTGCTCGATTTCGTCGACCTCTTCCCCCACTATTTCCTCGGCTCCAACGCGGATCTGCCCATCGTCGGCGGCTCGATCTTGTCGCACGACCATATGCAGGGCGGTCACTACACCTTCGCGATGGAAAAGGCTCCCGTCGAGCAGGAGCTTTGCTTCAAGGGCTTTGAGGACGTGAAGGTAGGTATCGTGCGCTGGCCGATGTCGGTCATCCGCATCAGCGGCACCGACAAATCGCGCCTTGTCGAGCTTGCCGACAAGATCCTTGTCGCTTGGCGCGGCTACACCGACGAGGAAGCCTTCATCCTTGCCGAAACGAACGGCGAGCCGCATAACACCATCACCCCCATCGCAAGGCGCCGCGACGGCGCGTTCGAGCTGGATCTGGTGCTGCGTAACAACATCACCACCAACGAGCACCCCTTGGGCGTTTATCACCCCCACGCCGAGCTTCACAACATCAAAAAGGAAAACATCGGACTCATCGAGGTCATGGGCCTTGCGGTCCTGCCCGCGCGCCTCAAGGATGAGATCGCCGTGATGTGCGATGCGATCCTGAAGGGCCGCGATTTCGCCGAGGACGAGGCCATTGCAAAGCACCGCGATTGGTTCCTTGCCTTCAAGCAAAATTACACATTTACCCCCGAAACGGTGCGTGAAATCATTGAAAAAGAGATCGGCGCGACCTTTGTAAAGGTTCTCACAGACGCGGGTGTTTACAAGCGCGACGAGGCGGGACGCGCCGCCTTCCTGCGCTTTATCGAAGCAGTCAATACATCCAAATAAGCTCAAAACAAGGAGGTACAGTATGAAAAACTTTACCGTGACCATTTCGCGCGGCTTCGGCAGCGGCGGCCGCACCATCGGCAGAATGCTGGCGGAGCGCCTCGGCATCGAATGGTATGACCGCGATCTGCTGAAATTGGCATCCGAGGAAAGCGGCATCAACATTGATCTCTTCGGCAAAGCCGACGAGCATAAAAAAGCCACGTTGTTTGGCAAATACGACCGCAACTTCGGCGACAAGATCATTCCGCCCGACAGCGGCGAGTTCACCTCCGACGACAACCTCTTCAATTACCAGGCAAAGGTCATCAAATCGCTGCACGCCAAGGGAAATTGCGTGATCGTGGGGCGTTGCGCCGACTACGTTCTGCGCGAGGAAAGCAACGTGCTGCGCGTGTTCATCTACGCCTCCAAGGAGCGCTGTGTGCAGACCGTTGCCGACCTTTACAATCTCTCCCCCAAGGAAGCAGAGCGCCAGATCGAGCGCATCGACCGCGCGCGCTCGACCTATTACCGCTACTACACGGGTCAGGAGTGGGATAACGCCCGCAACTACGATCTGTGCCTGAACAGCGAGCAGCTCGGCTTTGAGCGCTGCGTTGACCTCATTGAGCACTATTTGAAGGTTCTCTATCAATAAACAAGAAAAATAGCCCTTGACAGAGTTTCTGTCAAGGGCTATTTTTGTGTAATGTGTCGCCTCGTGTGTTGCGCAGCTTGAAAAAGCAGTATTTTTGTAGGGACAGGCGCCCTCGACTGTCCGTCTAAGCATAAAACTAATTTTAAAAAATCGCAACGCCTAAAATTCCTACGGATGCCTTTTTGGAATACTCAAAAAAAGAATGTTTTGTTTAGGTCCTCAGCGACCTCGGACAGTCGGGGACGCCTGTCCCTACCGAATGAATACAAATTCCAAAGTGCGCTGTTCGGGGCTCTTTTCACATCACGATCGCAAGTCCGAGCAGCGACATCAAAAGCGTCGGAATCGAGATGATCGCACCGAAAATCACGAAACGTGCAAAGGAAAAGTTGATCTTATGCTGCCTCAGCAACGCGACCCACACGATGCCCGCAAGCGCCCCCATCGGGGTGAAAAAGGCACCGACGTTCGAGCCGATCACCGCCGCGTACAGCGCGGGCAGCGAAACGCTTCCCTGCACCGAAACGACTGTGGAATACAACACGCTCATGGGGATATTGTTAAGCAGATTCGCGGCAAAAAACGAGGAGATGCCGCTGCGCCAAAGCGATGCGCCGCCAAGCACGAATTCTCCAAGCGCCGCCGTTGCGCCCACGCGCCCCAGCGCCATCACCAAAATGAACATCGAAAGCACAAAGGGCACCACGTCGTAGGGCGCGCGGTGAAAGCTCTGTGTCACAAGTCCGATGCCGCGCCGCCGTATCAAAAGCTCGGGGATCGCCACAAGGAACAGCACAAGGCAGGCATCCGCCGCGATCATCCACATTTCGAGGTCCAGATACGAGGACAGGATCAAAAATACGATGCAAATGCCAAGCGCCGCCACCGCAAGCCCGACCGTGGACTTGTCCGAAAGGCGCAGCTCCTGGGATGTGGGGCGCATCGGCTCTCTCAGCTTGCGATAAAACAAAAGCCGGAGTATCACAAACGAGGTCACACCCCCGAACACCGTGGGCAATGCCATCACGCGCAGATACGAGGCAAAATCAATGCCGTTCCCCGCCGCAAGATAAATGTTGGTGGGATTGCCGATGATAAAGAGCATACTCCACGTGTTTGCCGCAACAAATTCACCAAAAAGGTAGGGAACGGGGTCGATTTCGGCGTTTTTTGCAAAAAAGCAGATGAAGGGCGTAAAGGTCAGGATCACGATATCGTTGGACGTGAATATCGTCAGGACCGACACCGCCAGATACAGCAAAACAAACAGCTTTTTCTGGTCGCTTCCCGCAAAGCGGAGCACCGCGCTTGCCAGATACCGAAAAAATCCCGCCTCATCGAGGAAGATCGACATCAACGTCATCGAAAAGAACAGCACAAGGATCTGAATGGGATTCACCGCGCTGTCGGCAAGCAGCCCCGACAGTGCTTCCCCAATGGGCAGCCAACCACCGATCAAAAGCAGCAGCGCACCAAGTAAGGGTGCCGTCCAATAGATCCTGACCGATAGGTGTTTGGGGTGCAAACGGTGTTCAAAAAGCGCAAGTCCCATCGTGGACAGCACCGTTAAAACAGAAATACAGACAACCGCCGTCATAGCATCACTCCGTCTTTACAAAACTTCCCTTACTATAACACAACGGTGCGCTAAAAACAAGTACTTTTTGGAAAATTTTTGCCGAAAATGTCAAAAAATTCAAGACGGCGCAGCGGGCAGGCGATCGCCCGTGATCAGTCCCTCAAAGCAAGTATCCTCATTGGTTTCAAATCGCACCCCTTCGATGTGCAAAAAACGCACCAGCGGCGCATCGTAAGCCGAGAGCGGACGGTTATACACGTCGTTGGAATGCGCCGAAACAAGGATCTCCTCGCCGCGCAGCTCCGTCACAAGCAGCGTATGATAAAAATCCCCTGCTCTGTCCCCAAGCTGCACCACGTCCCCGACCTCGATCTCCTCGCGCGACACTTCTCTTCCAAATGGCCCGATGCCGCCGTTGGCGGCGGCAAACTCGGGTGCACCCGTGAAAAAGCTCCAAAACGCCTCAACGCCCGTGAATGCGGGCGCACGGTCGTCGGCGGAAATGTAATACCACCCGAAATCGGGGGTGAAATTCATCACACAGCTCCCCGCCAAGATGCTTTGGGAAACGAAATTGGTGCAATCCCCGCCGATTCCCGTGAAATTGTAAAACAGCGGATTGCGCGCTCTTGCCCATCTGCGCGCGTAAAGCACAGCGCGTTCGCGGTCATAGTCCTTTGTCGCAAGCATATCCTCACCTCTCTATATCCTATGAACGCCCCACAGATCGGTGCGCGCTTTGCTTGCAAAAGGTAAAATTTTGAGAAGCTTTTATAGCCTTTTACGCTTGACATTGTAAAAAATGCTTGTTATACTGTATTTGTATGCTTTTTGAAGCACATACCACTACCTATGCAAAGGAAGGCTTTTATGAACAGTTTGAATTTTAAACTTATTTTTTCGCCCGACGGACTCACAAAAGAGACCGTTACCGGTTGGGAAAGCGGCGAAGCAAAAGGACTGCCGTATTGTGAAACCACTTATATGGGTGTCAGAATATCGGTGCTTTTTCCCAAAAACGGCGAAACGTATATCAAAATATTTAACGGAAACCCGGAGCCCGTTGTGGGCTTTTGGGGCATCGAGTTCCCGTGGGAATACAACGCAAACAATTATACCTTTGTCCCCGCACTCTTTTACAACGGCAATGAGCACGAGCTCCTCTATCCCATCCCCATGATCAAGCTCCCCGAAAGCCCTGTGTTCCACGCCAGCTTCAGCTCCTCGTCCTTCCCCGCCGTTATGTACAAAAACGGCAACAAGGCAACAAGCTACGTGATCTCTCACAAGTCGATTGCGGGATGGAACGGCATAGAGCTGGATGCCGAGCAAAAAACAATGACCTTCTACGCGCCCGCAAAAGAGCCAAACATCTATAGGCACAAAGCTTTCAAGGGCTTTGGCCGCAAGCCACATTCCCTGGAGCCCGGCACCATGCTGTCGATCCGATTGGAAGAGGCGCAATTCGATTGCGAAAACGTCACAGACCTGTTCGACTTTTATTTTGAAAAAACCATCCGCACGCCGCACTACAAGGCAACGAATACGCCAAGACTCCCCGAAAAAGAAGGTGTGGAGATCGTGCGCGATTGGATCTATAACAGACATTGCTTCTTCAACGAAAACGGCGAACCGATGATGCTGAACGCCTTCACGAACGTGGAAAATCCCACCCCTGCACCTGTCGCAAGGAACGTCGGCTGGAACACGATGATCGGCTGGTGCTCGGGACCGATGACGGCGCTTCCCCTTCTGCATTTTGGTGGCAAATATCGCGATTTTGCGATAGCGTATCTCGATTTTCTTGCCACGCACGGCGATTCACCCTCGGGTGTCAAGTACTGTGTCTATGATGGAAACAGATGGCTGGACAGCGACCATCCCAAGTTCATCGGGCGCTATTACGACCACGCGAGATTTTACAGCGAGTACCTGTGCTATATGGGCAAGGCGATCCGCTTTGAAAAGGAGCATGGCCACACGCACGAGTCCTGGAGCAAGGATTTCAGAAAGGGCATCGACATCCTGCTTGATATCTGGGAACGCGAGCACGACTTCGGCATTTATTGGAATTTGGAAGTCGAAAAGGTCGATGTTTACCGCAAGGGCACCTGCGCCGGCGCTTTCGCGCTGATCGCTCTCGCAGAAGGTCTGCTGCATTTCAAAGACGATAAGAAATTGGAAGAGACCTTCAAAGACGCGTGCAAGGTCTATTATGACCGCTGCGTCGTGACCGGCAGATGCTTTGGCGGCCCCGGCGACATTATGGAAGCGGACGATTCCGAAAGCGCGGGAGCGCTGACCGACGCGCTGGTACAAAATTACAAGCTCTTTGGCACAAAGGAAAATTTGAAGATGGCGCTGGATGCCGCCAAGATCTTCGTTACCTGGGTCGTTTGCTACGCGCCCCGCATGCCCGAGGGCTCGATGTTTGAAAACATCAACGTGATGGGCGGTGTCATTGCAAACGTGCAAAACAGACACGTCGGCCCCGGCATCTGCACCAACTCCGCCAGATTCCTGTACGACCTGGGCAAGCTCTCGGGAGACGAGCGCTGGGTCGAGCTTTACTATCTGGTGAAGGCCGCCGCCATCAACTGCATCACCACCTACGACGGTGAATTTTACGATCGCGCGCACAGCCCCTTCATCAAGGGTATGCTGAGCGAGCAGATCAATATGGGCGATTCGCTGGGCACCCCGGGCGAGTCGTGGAGAGTCAGCGCAAGCTGGCCCGCGACTGCCGTGCTGCTTGGTTATATCGACGACCCGAGCTAAACAAAAAAGACTTCCTCAAATTTGAGGAAGTCTTTTTTGTTTATGCTGCAGGCTGTGCCGCAAGCACTTGCTCAATATTCTCTACAGTTCCAAAGCGAGAGATCAAACGGTCGGTCAGCTCGTCGGTCGAGAGCGACGTCAGCTCCTCGGCGGTAAACTCATCCGCAAGACCTTCCGCAATGATATCGACCGCTTCCGCGGGGACCTCGACCTGATTTTCGGCAAGCACGCTCTGCAAGCCGCCGCTCACCGCTTCCTTGTCGAGCTTTCCTTCGCTGTCCACGGCATCCTTGAGCACGTTGGACATATTATCCAGCAATTCCTTGTGCTCCTCCAGATACGTGGCGGGGTCGCCCAGCTCGCGCACCAAAAGTCGCATACCTGCATCCGAGATCGCATCGACCACGGGCTTCATCCGTTCTCTTTCGGTCAACAGCTCACGTGCCTCGGTCAAAAAGCCCGAGGAGGACAGATGGGTCACGACCTGGTCGCCTCCCCCTTCTCCGCCGATCTTGGAAAAGACCTCATATTTGATAAACAGATCGAAAATGTCCGCAAAGTTTTCCAGGTCCTCGCCGATGATCTCGGGCGACGTGGTGGAAAAGACACGCAACAGTCCGTTCAGGATCACGTCTATGCTTTCATCCCCCGCACTGGGCTTCTGGATGCCCATAAACGATTCGCCCGACAGCCACGCGTTGGAAATGCCGTTGAGTGCGCCGCCCACAAGCGAGGAGAGCAATTGCGAATCTCCCAAGCCCTTTGCCATCGCATGAGCCGCCTCGGATTCCGCCGTACCGTACTCTGCCATAGGGCGCTTTGAAAAAGCGGTGGCATTGTCAACAATATTGATCACAGCATTCCATTCGCTTGCAAGCTCGATCTCACCCTCATCCCATTTCACCGTCGTGAGCCCGTGGAACAGCTTATTGCCAACAATGTTGTAGATCTGAGAGGCAACGGGCGCCTTCGATGCGGGCTTGATGTACTTTTCGTTATACTCGTCAAGCTTCATCTCCTCCATCGAGGCGCTCAGGCTCTCCGCCTCGGTGACCGTATTGCTGAGCAGCTGCGTATACCCCATAACGGGTGTCACAAACACCAAAATACCGATCACGCCGACAAGCGCGCCGAACGCGGCACCGAACGCCCATCGGAATGCGAAAAACCGAGTCTTCTTCACAAAAATGCAAAGGATCCAATACACCACCAACGTGATGATCTTAAACAAAATGTAGAACAGTAAAAACAGGATCGGCGCCACCAGCATCTGCGCCAACGCCCCAACAGAGCATCCGATCTCGGGGTTGTTTTGCAGGAATGTAACAAAATTGGGGTCGGACGAAAAGGTCTGCTCCAACGCGGGCGCAACCCTTTGTGCAACGCTGCCTGCCACCGCCTTCGCGGCAAAGAACGCGGCTGTAACAGCGATCAAAAGCGTGATAAGGCGCAATAGCCCTCTGGAAAAGCCCCTACGCATACCGACCAGCACGTTTACCACCAGGATCAGCACCGTAGCACCTAAAATGATATATTGCAATGCGTTTCCCTCCTTTTTCGATTGCTACCTTTCATTATAGACAATTCATC
The DNA here is from genome assembly GCA_017625065.1 of Clostridia bacterium. Lineage (GTDB taxonomy): Bacteria > Bacillota > Clostridia > Oscillospirales > CAG-272 > Firm-07. The sequence continues at coordinate 19,887 of JAGALS010000042.1, forward strand.
CTTTTTTGTCAACAACTGCCATCCAAATAAACGGTTTTACCACTTTTTGCCGATTCATAGATCGCCTCAATAATGGCAACGCTTTTCATCGCCTCTGTGGGTGTGACCAAGGGATCGCGCCCGTCGCGCACGGCAAGGATCATATCCTCAACCACGAAGCGGTGACCGTAAAGCTTCCCTTCCTCCTTTGCGGCAGCGCGATTGCCTCTGCCGTAACGCGTAAGCATCGTTTCCTCTTCCTCATCCTCATCCAGCTCCCCCACGGGCTCGCTCATTTTCCAGAGCTTCAAGCGATCGGCATCCGCCTCGATGCTGCCCTTGGTGCCATATACGCAGATCTCGGTGGAAACACCGGGATAGGCGCAGGTGGTGCTGACGAAGGTACCGAGCGCGCCGCTTTTGAAGCGGACGGTGCTGACGGTCGCATCCTCGGTCTTGATGTTATGCGCAAAAATATCCATAGAGGAACTGACCGACTCCACCTCTCCCATCAGCCATTGCATCAAATCGACCGTGTGCAGGGATTGGTTGATCAGCGATCCGCCGCCGTCCATTTCCCACGTACCTCTCCAACCGCCGCGATCGTAATAAGACTGCTCACGGTACCATTTTACCGCAAACGTACCAAGGAAAAGCTGACCAAGCCGCCCGCTTTCAATGGCCTGTTTGATCGGGTACATATTCAGATTATAGCGATTTTGCACCACCACGCCGCAACGCTTGCCCGTGCGCTGTCTTGCTTGCTCGATGCGCGCCGCCCGTTCACAGGTGATGTCGATGGGCTTTTCCACCAGCACGTGCTTTCCCGCCTCCATTGCGCGCACGGCATAGTCGGCGTGCATCGCGCTTGGCAGGCAAATGCTGATCACATCCACGTTGGGGTCAGCAAAAAGCGCCTCCGCATCCGTGTAGCAAGCGGCACTCGGATACAGCTCTGCCGCACGGTGTAGCCGCTTTTCGTCCTTGTCGCACAGCGCCACAAGCTCGGCGTGCTCAGATGCCGCTGCCGCCTCTGCGTGCGCCATACCGATGCCAAGCCCAAGCACTCCATATCCGATCTTTTTTGTTTCCATACTGAACCTCTTTCTATGTTTTCTTTCGTTTGGCGGCGAGTGCCGCCATTTTTTCACACAATGTGGGGAACTCGATCCCCGCCGTTTTCGCCGCCAAGGGAAACAGACTTGTTTCGGTCATTCCGGGAAGCGTATTCGCCTCTAAAAAACGCGGATTTCCCATACCGTCCTCGCGAAAATCGATCCGCGCATAGTCTCTGAGCGAAAGCGCCGCAAAGGCACAGAGCGCAAGCTCCGAAAGAAGCCTTGCCTTGGCATCGGGCAAAGGCGCCGGGCAAAGCTCCTCGCTTGCCCCAACGGTGTACTTATGCTCATAATCATACGCGCCGCCGATCGGACGGATCTCCACCGCAGGGAGCGCCCTTCCGTCAAAAACGCCGACGGTATATTCCCTGCCGGGCAAATATTCCTCGCACAACATCCCCCCTAACGGGGTGATTTTTCGCCACTGTCGTTGCGAGCGCACAAAGCGCAATCCAACGCTTGACCCGCCCGAGCGCGGCTTCAAAACGACGGGATACGGAAAGGGGGGATGTGCCATCGCGGCATCCGGGATCACACCCCTTGCGACGGGCACGCCCTTTTCCGAAACGCAAGCCTTTGCTACTGCTTTTTCCATTGCGATCGCCGCACCGCGCGGCCCCGAGCCCGTATAATGCAGGATCCCCTCTTTTTCAAGCGCCGCCTGCAGCGAGCCATCCTCGCCAGTGCCGCCGTGCAATGCAAGAAAGACCGCATCCGCCGCACGCATATCCTCCAAAAGGCAGGCAAGGCGTCCCGTGCGATAGTCGATGCACTCGACCTGATGTCCTGCAGACCGTAACGCACACGCGACCCGTGTGCCCGAATGCAGCGAGACCTCTCGCTCGTCGCTCTCGCCGCCGTACAATACCATGATCTTCATAGCGCACACCCCCTTTTAGAGGGTATGCTTCAAGCTGGGATCTGGTTTATTTTTGCATCAAGACCACACGATCGTTTCCGCCAAGGTCGGCAAAAACGCGAACCGTCATCCCCTTTTTCTCTCCAAGCTCGATCAGCGCCTGTCCTTGATCGTATCCGATCTCAAACAAAACGAAGCCGTTTTTCGCAAGCAAGCACATCCACTTATCCAAAATAGAACGGTAAAAATCAAGTCCATCCTCGCCACCGTTCAGCGCCGCCTTCGGCTCATACTGCACCTCTTTTTGCAACGTGGGTATCACATCCGCGCGGATATACGGCGGATTGGACACGATCGCTTGAAACGAGCCGCGCATAAGCTCTGTGGGTGGCTCTTGTAAAACGTCCGCACGCATTGGGGTGAAGCGCTCCGCGACCCCATTGCGCTCGGCATTGCGATTTGCCAAGGCAAGCGTTTTCTCAAACAGATCAGCACCGACCGCGCTCACGTCGGGGCGCGCGCACAACGTGGAGATCGCCACGCATCCGCTGCCCGTACAAAGATCGATCAGCCTTGCGCCGGAAGGCAGCATCGCGATCGCCTTCTCCACCAAAAGCTCGGTATCGGCGCGCGGGATCAGGCAATCCTCGCTCACCTCGTAGGTCTCGCGGTAAAAATCCCACTCCCCCAAAATGTATTGAAGCGGATATCCGCCGCATCGCTTTTCCACTGCCGCTGAAAGCGCATCACCCGAAAGAGCTTCAAGGAGCTGATGTGCTTCAAAACGCGCGTTTTCAATTCCTGCCGCCATCAGCCGCGCTTTGATCTGCTCCTCATTCATATCGGCACCCCCTTTTTCAGGCAAGATCCCCCATTGAGCGCTTGCCTATGAAACAATTTTGTTAAATTATCAAATATCCTATTGCTTTTTTTGAAATTTGTGCTAAAATAAAACTAGCATCCATCACGGAATGGGTGACGAGCAAAGGAGGTATCTGATATGGAAGAAAATAAAACAAATTACGGTAAGATCATTGCAATTACCGTTGCTGTGATCTCGGCAGCAAGCGCCATCGCTTACGTTATCTATCGCTTGTGCCGCAGCTTCTTTACCTTCTGCGATTCTTATCGTGAAGACGAGCTCGCCGATGCCGATTTTGATTTTGATGAGATCGACGAGGACGAGATCGACGATGACTTTTTGATCCTTGACGAAGAGGAAGCGGAATCGGACGATGCACCGACAGAGGCCGAAGAAGCTCCCGCAGAACCGACCAATACCTAAGTCGAAGAAAAGCCGCACCGCAAAAGGTGCGGCTTTCCTTTTCCTTTATATATTATACATCACTTGCCTTCTTTTGTAAATACAAAAAATGCCACTCTCCAAAAGCTGATGCTAATCGCAAGGAACAGGCGCGAATATTGCCGCCAATCAAAACCACGCGTGAAACGCGTGGTATGCACCAGCCCTAAAAGGGCATTTTGCTAGCGAGCATCTCAAGATGCATCGAAATAATACCATTCGCATTTAGCGCACTACAACAGGAAATCCGGCAAAATAGCCTCCCTTGTGTAAATGGGAACTGTGCCGCATAGCGGCACATGGAGTTTGCTAAGCAAACTCACGGAGGGATTGTGAGAAATGCAAACCGCTTTGTTGTCTAACAATCCCCCACCCGCTACGC
>JAGALS010000043.1 GCA_017625065.1 Clostridia bacterium
AACGCCACCCGCCTTGATCAGCGTTTCAAAGCCCTCCTTTAAGTAAATATCCTCACCCGTGCAAACAGGGATCGTCGTACTGTTACGGAGCCGCACGTACTGATCGGTATACATCCACGGCACCATATCCTCGATCCAGGCGAGGTTATACGGCTCCATTCTGCGCGCAAAGCGGATGCAATCCTCGACGCAGATGTGACCGAAGTGGTCGATGGCAAGCGGCACCTCGTACCCGATGACCTCACGGACCTCGCGCACGTAATTTTCAAGGAAATCAAGTCCCTTCTCGGTCAGGTGGATGCCCGTGTGGGGATGTGCGGTGGTCACGATGGAATAGCTCTTCTGATGCTTCACCATATCGGCGGTCACGCTGCCGCCCTGCACGTTGAGGATATGCGAGGCGTACTTTTTCATATCATCGATAAAGCCAAGGGGGGCGTTGAGCGTGCCCGGCTCGTCAAGCAACAGCCCGATGCCAAGGTCCATCTTGAGGAAGGTAAAGCCCATATCCATCCGCTTTTTCAGCGCAAGACCCATATCATGGCCCGTGTGCTTGCCGTCCACGTCGGTGTCGCAGTAAACGCGGATCTCGTCGCGGAACTTGCCGCCGAGCAGCTGATACAGCGGCACGCCGTATGCCTTGCCCGCGAGATCCCACAGCGCGATCTCGATGCCCGACACGCCGCCGCCCTGACGGGAGGGGCCGCCGAACTGCTTGATCTTGCGGAAAATTTTGTCTACGTTACAGGGATTTTCGCCCAAAATGCGGCTTTTGAGCATCAGCGCATAGGTCTTGGACGAAGCGTCGCGCACCTCGCCGTAACCGCTGATGCCTTGGTTGGTATCAATGCGTAAGATCGTACAGCGCTTGGGCGCGCCGTCGATATCGACAAAGCGCATATCGGTGATCCGAAGATCCGTGGGGTTTGAAAAACGATTCATATCCTTCACCTCATGTTTCAGTGTAGTGCGGCGATCGCCGCCGTTTGTCTTATCCTTATAATGGCATTATAGCACAGTCGGTGTCGAAAGCATATCCATAAATTGATCAACTTGGTTTGTTTTTCAAAACAAATTTTCAAAAAAAGCGCCCGTTTCCCCCTCTCAAAGCCCTTCTTTTCGATACGATGCAGATGCTATTGAAAAAAATCGCGCCGTGTGTTATAATAGTTTTATACTTGAAAATCCATCATTAGGAGCAGCATATGCAGCTAACAGAATACTTAAAGCATCACACCGTTTATCTGGACGGCGGTATGGGCACGCTTCTGCAGCAAAAGGGTCTGCAGGCGGGCGAGGCGTCCGAGAGCTGGAACCTTACCCACCCCGAAGAGATCACCGCGATCCACAAGTCGTATTTTGACGCAGGCACCAACGTGGTGGCGGCGAACACCTTCGGGGCGAATGCCCTCAAATACAGTGACGAGAAGCTGGAAGCGCTGATTTGTGCCGCGATCGAAAACGCGAAGCGCGCAAAGAAGGAAAGCCAAGCGCCGCAGGAAAAATGGATCGCGCTGGACATCGGCCCGACGGGCAGACTGCTTTGCCCCTTTGGCGACCTTGATTTTGAAAGGGCGGTCGCGGTCTTTGAAAAGACCGTTTTGCTCGGCGTGAAATACGGCGTTGATCTGATCCTGATCGAAACGATGAGCGACCTGCTTGAGACAAAGGCGGCGGTGCTGGCGGCAAAGGCGGCTTGCGAGCTCCCCATCTTCGTTTCCAACGCCTACAGCGAAAACGGAAGATTGATGACGGGCGCAAGCCCCCGTATTATGGTCGCGATGCTGGAATCGCTCGGCGTTGATGCCATCGGCGTGAACTGCTCGTTTGGCCCCAAGCAGCTTGGGGGCGTTGTGCGCGACTATTTGCAATACGCTTCCCTGCCCGTTTTGCTCAAGCCCAATGCGGGGCTGCCGCAAATGATCGACGGTGAAAACGTTTATACCGTATCACCCGCCGAGTTCGCAAACGACGTTTCGGCGCTGATGCGAGAGGGTGTGCGACTTGCGGGCGGCTGTTGCGGCACAACGCCAAGCCACATCAAGTCCTTGGTCGATGAAAGCAAGGCGCTTACGGTGCCCTGCACCGACAAGAAAGACACGACGGTCATCACCTCGCGCACCAAAGCCGTGATGCTTGATAAAGAGCCGATCCTGATCGCAAGCGGCATTGATCCCACCGACGATGACATTTGTGACGCGCTGCGAGAGGGCGATACAGAAGCCCTTCTGGACGAGGCGATGGCACAGCAGGACGAGGAGGTCCACGTGCTGCGCGTGAACGTATCGCTTGAAGATACGGACGAAAAAGAGCTTTTGACCGCCGCCACCGGCGAGCTGCAAACCATGATCGACCTGCCCCTGCTGCTTGAGAGCACAGACCGCGCGGCATTGGAGAGCGCATTGCGCCGCTACAACGGCAAACCCTTGGCAGGGCCCATCAACGGCACCGCGCAAGCGCGCGAGCTGCTGCCCCTTGTTAAGGCATACGGCGGTGTCGCGCTTGTACGCACCGCAGAAAAGGACGGCGTGCCCGAAAGTGCCGAGGCGCGTGCAGCGCTCGCCGACGGGATCTGCGCCCTTGCAAATGAGCTTGGGATCGAGAAAAAAGACCTCATCTTCACCCCTGCCGCAAAGGACTCCTGCGACGAGGCGGCGCTCCTTGCCGTGAAGCTGCTTTGCGAAAAGGGCTATAAAACGCTGCTCCCGGTATCCGAGCAGGACGCCGAGAACGGTGCGTTCACTCGCGCGCTCTCTTACGGGCTTTCTGCCGCTTTGGTCGACCCCTACTGCGCGAAAATACAGCACACGTATCAAGATTTTTTGAACCAAAACGCCTGAAACGGAGATAAAATATGGATTTTTTGAAATTTGCCGCCGAGCGCTACTCGGTCAGATCCTTTGAAAACAGACACCTTGAGCAAGAGGTCATTGACAAGATCCTTGCCTGCGGACACATCGCGCCAACGGGCTGCAACTATCAGCCCCAGCGCATCCTGGTGCTGAATACCGACGGCGCGATCGAAGCGCTGAAGGGCTGCACCAAATGCCATTTCAACGCGCCCACCGCGATGCTGATCTGCTATAATAAGGATGAGTCGTGGGTGAGAAAATACGACGGCGCGCTCTCGGCGCCCGTTGATGCCGCCATCGTGACCACGCATATGATGCTGATGGCACACGCGCTTGGCGTTGGCTCTTGCTGGGTGATGCACTTTGACCCCGAGGCGATGCGAAAGACCTTCCAAATTCCCGAGAACGTCATCCCCACAGCCCTTTTGGTGATGGGCTATCCCGCGGAGGGTGCAAAGCCCCTTGAGCTGCACGCCGCCGCACGTCCGCTTGACGAGGTCGTGTGCTACGACAGCTTCAAAAAATAAGCGGCACCGTCGACTGACGATCGGGATGGGCAGGTATTCCCTTTCCGACGTCAAGGGCGCATCATCTGAAATCACTGTCAAAAGAAAACACTGAGAAAATAAAAGGAGAAGCCTTATATGTTATGTACGAAATGCGGCAAGCAAATGCCCGACTATGCCGCGTTCTGCACGGCCTGCGGCGCACCGTTGGCGCAGCCAAAGCCACCCGAAGCACCAAGCGAAAACGAGTCGAATGATATCGAGCAGGACCTCCCCTCGTTTTTAATGCCCGACGATCCCTTTGCCAACGAGCTCCCCAAGATGGATGCTGACGACGATCAGCCACCCAGATCCAAGAAAAAGCTCGTGCTTGCCGTATCGCTTTGCGTGCTGGCACTTTTGCTGATCCTTGGCGCCGCGGCGCTGACCACATATCTGATCGCTTTGCAAAAAAGCCCCAGGCTCGCATCGGTCTCGGCGCACGTTGATAAAGACGGAACGGCATATCTGTGCTACGGCGATGGCGAAAAGCTCGTCATTTACGGCGCGCAGGATGCCATTCTGACACCCGATAGAGAAAAGATCGTCGTTCTTGACAAGGAAGGCACTCTTTATTGGACGGATCTTGCGCTTGCCGAGCGGCACGTGATCTTGGAGGGTACCAAGGATACGGAAATAGCATTAGACAGCCGTTGGCTTTATAACGGCAGCTTTTTCTACACGGTGGAATCTCCTTACCAAAAAGACAGCATCAAGGCAACGGATACCCTCCTTTATCGCTATTCCTTTGGCGACGGATCAAACATAAAGGCGTTTGCCGCATCCGACGAGGGCGTTGACGGCCTTGTCATCACCCAAGAAAGCGGCTATGCGGCATCGGCTTCGGTGGCGATCGCCCGTGACGGCTGGATCGAGGTGCTGCGCGCGGACAGCAACGAATTCATAAAGCTCGCTGAATACGACAAGGAGAAAGCCATTGACCTGATGGCAGTCTCCCCCGACGGCAACACGCTGATCTGGACAGTCGAGGCAGACGAGTTTTCACACGCCCTTTATTATTCCTATCTCGACACCGTCACCAAGCTGAAAGATGCCGCCGAGCATATCAATCATATCGCGATCTCGGCCGATAACGGGCTTGCGGTCGTTGTCGCTGACCGCGATCTGATCTACATCCGCGGCGCGGAATACAATACCGCTTCCTTTTCCTATGATATCAGCGGCTGCTCCACCGAGGGGGGGCGCACGATCTATAACGACGGCGACACCCTCAAGGATCTGGGCTGCTTTGTGAGATTGGAGGGCGATGACATCTGCATCCTCTATTACGTCGACTTCGCCACCGCCGCCACGCACGAGATCCTGACCGCCGAGGCTGTTTTTGCCGTGTCGAACGAACGGATCGTTTACAAGACAAGCGAAGGAAGCTATCTGTATGCGGCATTCGACCAGGAGAAGCTCCTGCCCGGAGAAGGGCGTACCATCACCGATGCAAAGGGTGCCAGATTCCTTGATCTGACCGAAAGCACCGATCATATCTTCTACTGCGTGCATAACAAGGACTACGAATGGGGGACGGCGGATCTGTACTGCTATGACGTTGCGCTTGGTGAGTCGAAGCAGATCGCCACAGCGGCGCTTTCGTACTTTAAAGCATCGACCGACGGCACGAAGCTGCTTTATTTTGAAGGCGTGAATCTGAAGGATGCGGTCGGCACCCTTAAGATGTATGACCTTGTGGAGGGTGTTGGCACAGAGCTCGCAACAGGTGTTGTGATCCATTCGGTCACGTCGCATTTCCAAAACGGCACGGTCGACCCCAATTCCTTCTTCTATTTAACAAAGGACTATGCAGGCAAATACGATCTCAATTATTTTGACGGCGAGCGATCCTGCATCCTTGTTTCAAGCTTTGAATATTGAGTCATGACCACCAGCCGTGCTGGTGGCTTGCACAAGCCCCCTTGGGGCATTTCACACGCTGAGCCTATAGGCTCGTCGAATGATCCGCCACTTGCGGAAGTTGCCCCACTGCCACAGATGTGGCAACTATCCTTTAGCC
>JAGALS010000044.1 GCA_017625065.1 Clostridia bacterium
TACAACCCCTCAGTCAGCTGCGCTGACATGCTCCACGAAGAACGCAAAGCGTTCTTCAAAAAGAAGCCTTTGGCTTCTTTGGTTTACGACAGGGGAGCCTTCCGCTGCGGCGGAAACTGTGCAAAGCTAAAGCTTTTTGGAACCACCAGCAGTGCTGGTGGTTTTCTATATACAATAAAAGGAACGGCACGCCATCGGCGTGCCGTTTTCATTAGTTTTCTTTTTTCTCTTGCGGTATCAGCAAGCGCAATATCTCAAAAATGCTTTGAATGGGGATCAACTCAATGTCAGCTTTGATCTGGCGCTTGTCAAGGCTGCGCGCAGGCACCACCGCACGGCGAAAGCCGAGACGTGTTGCTTCTTTTACGCGGTATTCAAGTCCCGAGACTGCGCGGCACTCGCCTGAAAGACCAAGCTCGCCAATGGCGATCAGATCGTCGGGCACGGCACGGTCGGTCAGCGATGAGATCAGCGCCATTGCGACCGCTACGTCCGAGGCGGGCTCGTCCAGATGCATACCGCCGATAACGTTCAAATAGACGTCATTTTGCGAAAAACGAAGACCAAGGCGCTTTTCCAGCACCGCAAGGATCAGGCACAGACGGTTATAGTCAATGCCGTTTGAGGTGCGGCGCGGCGCAGGGAAGGCGGTCGCGCTGACCAGCGCTTGAATTTCTGCGATCAGGGGGCGCGTGCCCTCCATCGTGCAGACTGCACAGTTACCCGAGGTGTTTTGCGGACGTCCTGCCAGCAGCATTTCGGAAGGATTTTCGACCTCTGCAAGTCCCTCATCGGTCATTTCAAACACGCCGATCTCGTTGGTGGAGCCATAGCGGTTCTTGATGGCGCGGATGATACGGTAGGTCTGTTGGCGCTCGCCCTCGAAGTAGAGAACGGCATCCACCATATGCTCCAGCACCTTGGGACCTGCAATGGTGCCTTCTTTGTTGACGTGTCCCACCAGAATGACCGAAATATTATCGGTCTTCGCCTTATTGATAAAGGCAAGCGCCGTTTCACGCACCTGAGTAACAGCACCCGGGGTAGAGGCAATATTATCGCTGTAAACGGTCTGGATCGAGTCCACGATGATAACGTCGGGCTTCACGCGGTCGATCTCGGCAAGGATCCGTTCGATATTGGTTTCGGTCAGAATGAAAAGATTCGCACCTGCGACCGAAAGACGCTCGGCGCGAAGCTTCAATTGCCCCTCGGATTCCTCGCCCGAAATGTAAAGCACCCTACGGTGGGATCCAAGAATATCCGAGATCTGCATAAGCAGGGTGGATTTGCCGATACCCGGCTCGCCCGCAAGTAAAACCACAGACCCCAGCACCAAGCCGCCGCCAAGCACGCGGTCAAGCTCCCCAAGACCTGTCGCCGTGCGGATATAAGAGGGCATTTCCATTTCCTTGTAAGGGGTTGCGCGCTGCTCGCCCGTACGGGCGGTCAGGGCACGGCGCGGCGACAAAGGGGCATTCTTCGGCTCTTCGCCGATCACATCCTCAACAAAGCTGTTCCAAGCACCGCATCCCGGGCATTTGCCCATCCATTTCGGGGATTTATAGGTGCATTCCGAACAAACATAAATCGTTTTTAACTTCACGTTGACCTCCATGGAAGGTTTTATATGCTTATTATAGCATATAAAAGGCTTGCTTTCAAGTCGGCAGAGCTGTTTTTTCGGAAATTGCCGCAAATAATGCAAGCGTCAGCTCTTGTCGGTACAGGGGATCGCACAGCCGTTCGCATTCGGCAGGGGTCGAGAGAAACCCGCATTCAATCAGGATCGCGGGCGTTTTTGCGTGCCGCAAAATATAAATATTGCTTGTCGCCGCCTTGATCTTTCGGTGATTACTGGGCTGTAAGCGTGCAGTGACCTCGCTCTGCACAGCGGTTGCAAACTCCTTTGATGCTTCGTGGTTTTGAGAATACCACACCTGAACACCCTCACAGCTGGGGGTCGGGAATGTGTTCATATGAATACTGACAAACAAGCTGTTTGGATATTGCTCGGTAAAGGCAAGGCGATTGGAAAGATCCCCTTGCTTTTTATGCCCCTTCTGCGTGCCCGCGGGATAAAGCAGCTTATCCTCTGTGCGCGTTTCCACGACCGTATATCCCGCAAGCCGCAGCAAAGCCGCAAGTCCCCGTGTCATGGATAGATTCAGATCCTTTTCCAGCACACCGTTGGTTCCCGTCGCGCCGCCGTCCTCGCCGCCGTGTCCTGCATCAAGGATGATAACGGGGGATCGCACGGCCTCGGTGCTTGTGGGAGCAGCCGATAAAAAATAGCCTTCGATCGTTTGAAAAAGAACCGAGCAAAGGAGCGCTACAGTTAAAAAAACAGCTCCAAATGAAATAAACAACGTTTTTTGCTTCAATGATCCTCACCTCATAAACAATATAGGGAAAGAGCTTGCGATTTATGTCAGCAAAAAAGAAAAGGCGCCCATTCCGCACTCGATAAGAGTCGGAAGGGCGCTTTGTTTCTTCAATCAGAGATTTTCAAGGTAGTTGACCACATCACCAACGGTGTTGAAGTCATTGGAATCGTCCTCGGAAATTTCAATGTCAAACTTTTCCTCACACAGCATGATAAGGTCGGCAAGCTCGATCGAATTGATGCCAAGATCCTTGGAAAGGCTTGCATCCATCGTAATATCATCGGGATTGATCTGAAGCTCCTCAACCAGCAGTTCCTTTACTTTTTCTAACATGATCTGTCCTCCAAAAAATGAAATATAACAGCGATAATGTTTTTATTTATTATATCGGAAAAGAGGAACCTTGTCAAGGTTTTTGATAAAAATTAAGCCCTTATCCCCTCAAAGTTGACAAATTGTTATATTTTGTCGTATAATGATGAAGTGTTTTTACAAAAAGGGGGGAGAGTATGGCAATTTTTCGAAACCGACCGCTCGCGCTTGCTTGCATTGCGCTGATCTTTTCGGTTGCGTTTTTCTTTGTCCTTCCTTTTTCTGTTTCGCTGATATTGGCGATCTCATCGGTCGCCGTCCTTGCTATCATAGGGTTTCTTTTGAAACGAGCGAAATGGGTTCATGTGCTGATTCTGTTGACCGCACTGTTTATCGCATTTGGCGCTACCAGAGTTTTGATCGGGCGGTACTATGCCAAGAAAACGCTCGCTTCTAACATAAACAAAGAGGTCAGTGCGACACTCGAGATCGAAGAGATCTATAGCCGCTCGGTGTACGGTTCCACGCTTTTGGTGAAGATCGGCGAGCTGAATGGCACTCCTTGTCACGCAAAAGCATTGCTCATCACCGATGATCTGACACCGTTTTATCTGAAGGATCACATTTCGGGCAGCTTCCTTTGCGGTGAGCTTGAGAAGACCGTTTTGTACGAGGGACAGGTGCTGGAATGTGTATCGGACGGTGCTTACGTGTCGCTTTCAACGTTTGAGGGAGGGAACCTAGAACTCATCAAAAGCGGAAATCGCAGCTTTATGACAAGGCTTTCGGATTTCAGAGAAAACCTGCACTTTCATATAACGGCGCTCGTACAGGGAGAAGCAGGAGAGCTGATTTCTGCATTGCTTCTCGGTACGCGTGATAGTTTAGATGCAAGGACCGCGCGGGATTTCAGAAGAGTGGGGATATCGCACATTCTGGCGCTCAGCGGATTGCATTTAACGATATTGCTGGGAATTGCTGATAAAGTTTTGAGTTGGCTGCGCGTAGGAAAGCGTTGGCGGATCCTGATTTTGACGCTGTTTTCCTTTGGATATCTTTTGCTGACGGGCTTTTCCTATTCTATGCTGCGTGCCGTGCTGATGCTGACGGTCTTGCGGCTTTCCTTCTTTGTCAAAGAAGATTATGATGCGTTCACGGCGCTTAGCGCTTGCGGTGCGATGATGCTATTGATCACACCTTATGCCGTATTTGATCTATCGTTTCAGATGACGATGCTCGCGACCTTCGGCATTCTTGCGTTTGCTAAGCTGCAGATACGGCTCACGCGATGGATCCCATATCAAAAGGGTGTATTGGGGCTTGCTTGCCGTTTGTTACGCACGGCGATCGCATCTTGCCTCATCACGTTATCCGCAACAGTCGCGATCTTACCCGTACAGTGGCTGCAATTTGGTGAGATATCTCTGCTGTCTCCAATGGCAAACCTATTGATGATACCGCTTGCCACGGTCGTTTTGGTGCTTGGACTTTTGCTATTAATGCTGTTATTTGTTCCGATCGCGGCATCCGTCATTGCAACACCCACAGGATGGGTCGCCGCACTTATGCTGCAGATCGTCGGTGCTTTCTCGCCGCTTGACGGTATGCTTTCGCTGCAGTATGATTTTGTTCCATATATTTTGATCCCGTTTTTTATCATAACCGCGATCCTGCTTGTGATCGATCTGAAAAAGCTGGATCTCCTTGTTTTATCCCCGATGCTGCTTACCATAGCCGCTTTTGCCGTTTGCCTTTCGGTGTCTCATCATATTGGAAGGGGACAACTGAATTGTATCTATCGAAATACGGGATCAAACGAAGGCATTTTGCTGATCCAAAACGATACTGCGATGATCTGCGACGTTTCAAACGGAAGCTATACACAGCTTTATGAGGATTATCGCCTATTAAAGCAGCATTGTGCCACGGAGATCGAGGTCCTGATGCTGACACATTATCACGACAAGCAGATCACGTCAATTTCGCGCTTTAGCGACAGTATCATGCTTCGCTCGCTTTGGCTGCCCTTGCCGACCACGGATGAGGATAAGGAGATCCTTGCCTCACTCTTGGCGCTTACCGCAGAAAAAGGAATTTCTGTAACGGTATATTCGTATAACACCTTGCTTACGGTGTTTGATACGGGAGGGGTAAATGTTGTAGAGCCATTGCTTGAGACAAGATCTACCGAGCCTGCGCTCACCTTCAGCCTTTCCTTTGGGGAAACAGCACTTGTTTATCAAAGCGCGGCGCGCTCCGAATACGAAAGGCATCAGACAGCGGAAAGCGCTATAGCGGGCGATTACTTGATTTTAGGTAGCCACGGTCCCGTACCGCACGAGGAGATCGCACCAAGTCTTCAAAGCACACCCAAGGAGATCGTGATCGGAAACGAAAAAGCACTACTGCAATATGAAGCGGTGCACGATTGCCGCTATATCCTTTATCCCGAGGTGAAGGTCTATCTGCTTGAGTAAACAGGCATTTTTGCGCGGATTTTGTCAAATATCGGAGTTTCGCATAAGATAATAGGGAAGAGCTGTTTTACGGCTCGAATTCAATAAGGAGGGCCCTTTACCTTATGGGAGATAACAGATATTCCTGCTCCGGCAACGTTGCCAACACCCGTGACAGCTTCGGCATCGAGGCTTCGCGTATTTTGGATGCTTGCCGTGACAGAGATTGCTTTGAAGACGTTCGTGTCTTTTTGACCGCCGTTGGCGAGGACCTGATCGCTCGCACCAACAGTGTGCGCGTGAAATGCGCCAAGATCTGCGGCACAAACATCGTGACCGATCCTGTACAGTTCAACCACGGCTTTTATACCGTCAGCATCAAATTCTTTGTGAATTTGACCTTTGAGGTCTGCGTGCCAATGGGGCAATCGCAAGAGTTTGAAGGCGTTGCCGTTTTGGAAAAGCGCGTGGTGCTGTTTGGCGGAGAAAGTGGAGTCAGCGTATTCCGCAGCAGCAATACAGGCGGCTTTTGCTCGATTCCCGAGCCTGTTTGCTGCGCGCAAAAGGATCCGGAAGCTGTGGTCGAGGTGGTTGAGCCCGTTGTGCTTGGCGCCCGCATCGTAGAGAACTGCTCGCAATGCCGCTGTTGCTGTAGCTGCTCCGACATCCCGTTGCAGATCACCGATACCCTTTGTGGCACACTGTCTGACAACTGCGATAACGATGGCCGTACGCTTGCCGTCAGTCTTGGTATTTTTTCGGTGGTGCGCCTTGTGCGCCCCGGTCAGCTTCTTGTGCAGGCGACCGAATATTGTCTGCCCGACAAGGAATGCTGTGAGCCCGACGAGGAGGATCCTTGCTGTACTTTCCGCAAGATGCCGTTTCCCACGTCGGAATTTTGCCCCGTCACCTCGCCCGTGAATAGCTCGGTGCAAGGTGTGACGCGCTCCTCGCGCTGCTGCGGAAATTCCTGATCTATGAAAAACACCCACGGCGATGCCGTGGGTGTTTTTCTGTTATTTAAGCCCTAATTCCTCGTTTTCACGAAGGATGCGGCGGTTGCGGCGCCAGCGGAAGGGGGAGCAATGATAGCGCTCCTTGAATTGATTGTGGAAAAAGCTGGTGTTTTCATAGCCCACGGCGATGATGATATCACCGATGGGCAGATCGGTCTCCTCCAGCAAGCGGATCGCCTCGTTAAAGCGCTCCTGCTGCAAGAGCTGACTGAAGGTGAAGCCGCAAAGCTCGCGAACACGCTTGGAAAGATAGGGAACACTGAGCCCCAGTTTTTCGGCAAGCTCATTTAAGGTCGCGGTGCGGAAATCGGTCTGCAGATAGTTTTCGATGCGCGCCTGCAAGAGCTCCGAATCCGAGCGATGACGGGCGGCGGAGATCATACATTCGGGGATCTCGCCAAAATAGCGAAGGATCAACGAAACCGTTGCTTTCAAGGTATCCACACCCGTGATGTCGTAGCCGACTAAGGCGTAGGTCAGATTTTCAAATAGGTTTTCAAGCGGAGGAACGCCCTCGGTGGAAAACAGCATATATTCGGGCTCGCCGTTGGAGCGGATGTTTTCTGCCATAAAGGAGGAAAGAGGGGAGTTGGGTGGAAGGACAGAGGACATCGAATGGAAGCATTCAGTGGCAAGCATAATGTTGACGGCAAGGTCGTTCTCGCCAGTTTTACGAACGCTGTGCTGTGTGTGACGGTTGAGCAGCAACACCTCGCCTGCGTTGATCTTGATCTCGCGGTGCTTGATCACGTGGGTGAGCTGACCGCTGACAACGTAGGTCATTTCCACGTAGTTGTGACCGTGCGCAGGGAACTCGGCAAAGCGTGTATGACGACGCAGAGCAATCTGCTCGCCAGCCTGCATCAGACGGTGGCTGTTGACGATAAACTCCTTTGCGAAGGCGGTATAAAGACGCTTGTTGACCTTGTTTTCGCCTTCAAGGATCTTTTGTTCTTCCTCATTTACTTGTGCAAGCCGTGCTAAAATTTCCTCTCTCATATGACAGCTCCTTTAGATGGATTGCTTTCAGTATATCACGAATATCTCAAAAAATCAAGACTTTTTGTTAAAATTCGCCCTATTTTTGCGAAATACACGTTCTTATTATCTTTTTTATGAATTATATAATAAATCTCATCTGAAAATCAAAGGGAAAGATCGGAAGAAATATATTGCTTGCGTCGAAAAACATTTGGTGTAATACCGTACGTTTTCTTGAAAGTACGAATAAAGCTATTTTCGTTGCTGTAACCAAGTCTCATGGAGATTTCCTTTATGCCAATATCCGCATCACTTAAAAAATGGATTGCCTTTTTCATTTTCACTTCGTGACAATAATCGCGGTACGATACCCCTAACTCCTTACGAAACACCCTGCTTATATGTTCCATGGAGTAATTAAAATACGAAGCCACCGTTTCAAGTCTTGTGTCAAGATTTTCTTCTATGTATTTACATATCTCATCTATGAAAGACGGATAATTCTTTTTCTTCAGATCTCCGGCATTTACTATGACACCGCATAGCATATATATAAGTCCTACTTGCAGGAATTCTTTTCCCGGTTCTTTATTCTTTACTTGCCTTAATCCATTAAAAATATCACGAATATTATCATCTTGATAATGAATAACTTTAGAGGAAATTTCATTTAAGATCTTTTCGGAATCCGGTAACAAATTTGAGGTGAACTGCACATAATCAATATCGCATCCGTCTTCGGAAATGCTTTCTGTCATATGAACGTCCCCTGTTCGTATAATAACGACATCGCCTGCCATTATCGTAAATTTGTCAACATTGATCTGTTGCTCCGCGACCCCGCTTCGGACATATAGGATCTCGAATGCATCATGCCAATGCAGATCTACCATGATCTTCTTTCCGCCAACGCAATTATTCGAAAACAGAACGTTATTTTTGCTTAACTTGTGTGCTAACTCTTCGCGACGCATAGGATGAATCTCCTTTAAAAGATCAAGTTTTGCATATATTTTATCATTAAATGAGCTTGAATGTCAAGTATTATCGCGTTATAATGTAAGCGTGATCTTGCACTACGATCAAAAATCAAAGGAGAGTCGCTATGAAAAAAAGAACCCCGAATTTTGAACATAATCTTTTGCGTGTTTTGAAAGGTGAAAAACCCGAAAGAGCCACTCTTTTTGAAATGGTAATAGATAGACGGCATTACGAATTACTTGCCGGATATAAGTGTCAGGGAAAGACGGCTATGGATCATTTGCGTTGGCGTATCGACGCAATGGTAAATGCAGGTTACGATTACGTTACCTGCCACGCATGCGATATGAAATTCAGACCCGTTGGACGTGTATCGAAGAGTACAAGGGGACTAAACGGAGATGCTTTGATCTGGGATTGGGAATCGTTTGAAAAATTTGAGTGGCCTGACATGAGCCGGATGGACTATTCGCGGCTTGAAGATATTAAGCCCTATCTTCCCTCGGGAATGACAGTTATGGTAATGGGTCCTGATGGAGTATTGGAAAACGTTATCAACCTTGTTGGATACGATAACCTTTGTATGATGCTGTATGATGATCCCGAGCTGGCAGAAACGATTTTCAATGAAGTCGGCAGCCGTCTGTTGACGTACTATCAAAATGCGGCTTCAGCAGACACCGTAGGATTCATCTGCTCCAATGACGATTGGGGATTTAACACACAAACCTTTTTGCCCCCGGATATGATGAGAAAATATGTATTTCCGTGGCACAAAAAAATAGTACAGACAGCGCACGATCACGGCAAGCCCTGCATGCTTCATTCTTGCGGTTATTACAATGAAATCATTGACGATGTCATAAACGATATGAAGTTTGATGCGCGCCACTCATATGAGGATTCCATTATTCCCGTTGAAAAGGCGTACGAAGACTTGAATGGAAAAATCGCCGTGCTCGGCGGTCTTGATATCAATTTTCTTGCAAGCAAAACACCACAAGAGATCTATTCGCGAGCGCGCCATATGCTTGAAGCAAGTGCATCAAGAGGAGGATACGCGCTCGGAAGCGGTAACAGCATACCCGCTTACATTCCTTATGAGAATTATTTGTCAATGATCAAAGCCGCGCATGAATTCGATCAGTAAGCTTCGAAATCTTTACTGCACGGGAAACTAAAAAGGCACTTGCGGCAAATTTGCCGCAAGTGCCTTTTATCGCGATATGACAATTCATTCGAAGCTTGATCTACGCAGGTCCCTTTGTTGATCATTCTTGCTCCTCGCTTTTAGATTCTTGTTCGTCAATCGACGTGATTTTACTGATAATTGCACTTTTGACCTGTCGATCAAGCACGCTTTCAACCTGAATAGATAACGCCTCTGTCTCCACTTGAAAGGCGGTTCCCTCGGCGGGGATAGAACCGAGCTTGGCAAGTGCCAGGCCGCCAATGGTATCACAGTCCTCGTGGGGGAACTCAATGTTCAATTCCTTTTCAAGATCGTCAAGAGAAACGGAACCGAGCACGCGCCACGTGCCATCCTCCAAGGGTTGAATTTCAAACTCAGATGCAGTCTGAGACTCTTCGTTCGTAAAATCACCAACCAAGCGCTCGATCAGATCATGCATGGTTACAATGCCAAGCACGCCGCCGTACTCATCCAAAACAACAGAAAGGGAAATATGTTCGTTTTTCATATTTCTGAAGAGAAGGTCGGCCTTTACGCCATCGGGAACGAAATAAGCGGGGCGCACGGCGTCGCGCATGACGGTCTCGCGATCGGTAGAGGACAAGCGGAAGTAATCCTTGGCAGAGAGCACACCCACGACCTCATCAACGCTTTCACCGCAAATGGGATAGAAGGTAAAACGGTTTTCTCTGATGGTCTTATCCCATTCCTCGGGGGATTCTTCTTGCCAGAGCATCACAACGTCGGTTCGGTGGGTGGCGATCTCACCCGCGGTCAGATCGTCAAACTCAAATATGTTCTGGATCAGCTCTTTTTCCTCGTCGTCGATCGAGCCCTGCTTGGTGCCTGCATCCACCATCAGCTTGATGTCCTCCTCGCTGATGTCTTCGTCCGTGGCATTGGGATCAATGCGAAACAGACGGAGAATACCGTTTGTTGAAACAGTCAGCAGGGCAACAAGGGGTGCAAACACCTTGGAAATGCCGTAAATCAGACCCGAAATACCAAGCGCGAGGGATTCTGCCTTGCGCTGTGCGATACGCTTGGGAACAAGCTCGCCAAAGATCAAGGTAAAAAACGATAAAATGATCGTGATCAGTATCACAATAATCGCTTCTGGAATGCGGATCCCAAAGCCGTTCAGCCAGTGAACAAGGGGCTCCGCGAAGTTATCAGCCGCAAATGCCGAGCCCAAAAAGCCCGAAAGCGTGATGGCGACCTGGATGGTGGCGAGGAAACGCGCAGGCTGATCAGTCAGCTTGAGCAAGCGCTTTGCGCGGCGGTCACCCTTCGAGGCAAGCTGCTCCAATTTAACGGTATTGGTGCTGATTACAGCGATCTCGGCGCAAGCAAAAACGGCATTGAGCGCGATCAGCACGATCTGTAATAATAGCATCAAAAAAATGTTCATAAAAGCTCCTTTACAATTTATAAAATGATACGAAAAAAGGCATAACCAAAAAACTAGACGCTTTTTTGCCTTCGGTTATGTCCAACAATGCACAAATATTGTAAAGGGGGCTCATCGAGACTTGGGGTACAACTGTCCGTATCCATTCTAAAAACATTTTCTCCTTTCACTAAGATGTATTTATTTTATCAAAAAAATCAAGCTTTGTCAAAGTCATTTTTGAAAGATTATGCTTTGAATTCGATCAAAAAGCATCAAAAAACGCACTTAGAGTGCTGATTTGAGGTTTTTTTGCGCTTTTTCAAGTTCGCTGCGTTGATATCTTCTTTTTTTATGCGAAGGGAATTTTTTATAATTTTTATAGTTTTTTGTAAGAAAACAAAAAAACTTTTATCGACTTTTACAAAAAGAAAAAAAGGAGCTTTTTTTTATTCAAATTACTTTACAAATCGACTTTTTTTTGGTATACTAATTGTTGTGGTAAAATTATCTTACCCTTGTTTGTGTTACAAACAGCTAAAAAAAGGAGTGGTTGTATATGAGCCGTATGATCGGTACCGTATCCCGTGGCGTTCGCGCCCCCATTATTCGCGGTGGAGACGATTTGGTCGATATCGTTACCAATTGTGTTCTGGAAGCTGCCAAGGATGGCGGCTATGAGATCAAAAACCGCGATATCGTCGCAATGACCGAGTCGATCGTTGCCCGTGCGCAAGAAAATTATGTCTCGATCGATGATATTGCCGCTGACGTTCGCGCAAAGTTTGGCGGTGAGACCGTTGGCGTTATTTTCCCGATCCTGAGCCGCAATCGCTTTTCCGTTTGCCTTACCGGTATCGCAAGAGGAGCCAAGAAGATCGTTTTGATGCTTTCTTATCCTTCCGATGAGGTGGGTAACCATTTGGTCAGCATGGATGCCATTGACGAGCAGGGAATCAATCCTTACAGCGATGTGCTTGACATTAAGCGCTACCGCGAATGCTTCGGCTATGAGAAGCACACCTTCACGGGTGTTGATTACGTTGAATATTATGAAAATCTTGTTCGAGAAAACGGTGCTGACTGCGAGATCATCTTTGCAAACGATGCCCGTGCGATCTTGAAATACACCGACAATGTGCTGTGCTGCGACATTCACACGCGCGAGCGCACCAAGCGCTTGCTGAAGGCAGCCGGCGCAAAGCGTGTTTACGGCATGGATGATATCATGTCCGCGCCCATCAATGGTAGCGGCTACAACGAAAAGTACGGACTTTTGGGCTCTAATAAGGCAACCGAAAATACTGTTAAGCTCTTTCCGCGCGATTGCCAGGGGCTTGTCGAGGCGATCCAGAACCGCTTGCTTGAAAAGACCGGCAAGCTTGTCGAGGTCATGGTTTACGGCGACGGTGCGTTCAAGGACCCCATCGGTAAGATCTGGGAGCTTGCCGATCCGGTCGTTTCTCCCGCCTATACCGCAGGGCTGGAGGGAACTCCCAACGAGCTGAAGCTGAAATATCTTGCGGATAACGATTTTGCCTCGCTTTCCGGCGAGGAGCTCCGCGCCGCGATCGAGGATAAGATCGCCCATAAGACCAACAAGCAGGTCGGACAGATGGGCACGACGCCTCGCCGTCTGACCGATTTGATCGGCTCGCTTTGCGATCTGACCTCCGGCTCCGGAGACAAGGGAACACCTATCATCTATATTCAAGGTTATTTTGATAATTATACTACGGAATAATTGAACTTCCCCGCGATTTTGATAGGTCGCGGGGCTTTTATAGAATACATATGGATATTGTATTTTTGATTCTTCAGTGCATCGGCGTGGTTTCTTTTGCCGTCACCGGCACGATCATTGCCATTCAAAAAAGGCTGGACGTAATCGGTGCGTTGGTGTTCGCGTTACTGACCTCGTTTGGCGGCGGTATGATCCGCGACATTATCACGGGGAACGTGCCGCGACTGTTTTTGCAGCGTGACTATTACATTATGGAGGCTTTCTGTATTGCGACCTCGCTTTTTTGCTTTCATATTGCCTTTATTCCGCGTGTGGGAAAATTTCTTGCCAAGCATCAGCATAACTTTATTTTAGAGTTCACCGATGCCATCGGTCTGGCGCTTTTCTGCGTGCTTGGTGTGGATTGCACGCGTGCCTTGGTAGGGGAGAATGCTGCACCTATACTTTTGATCTTCGGTGGCTTTATTACGAGTGTGGGCGGCGGTATGCTGCGTGATATCTGCTCGGCGCAGATCCCCTCGATCTTTCGCAAAAACATCTATCTGATCCCCGCGGTCATTGGCGCTACGCTTTACGTGATCACGGCGCAATTCATCCCGCAGATGCTCGCGCTTTCCATTTCCGCCGCGTTGATCATCGCCATTCGACTTCTTGCGTATTTCTTCAAATGGAATATGCCCGTACATAAAGAAAAGGACGCATAATGCGTCCTTTTCTTATTTGTTTTGATGCAAAACCTCAAAGCCAAGCACCGTGGCGGCAGAGGCCGTAGAAAGTGAGCCTTGAAACTCCCGTCCATAGTCAATGCGGACCACTTCGTCGGCAAGAGAGAGCGTTTCAGCAGAAATACCGCGCTTTTCGCCGCCGATCACAAGGAGCAGCGGCTTTTTCAGATCTGCCTCATATAAGCCGATGGAATCACGAATTCCCGCGCATACCACGCGATAGTTTATACTTTTCAGCATTTGGATGGCCTCAGCGATACTACCAGCCCAAAGAGGCATGGATTCCGAAGCGCCTGCAGATGCCCGCGCCACAACGCCCGCGGCGCTCATCCAATTGCGCTCGCCAAGTAGCACTCCGTCACAGCCCGCCGCATAAAGAGAACGCAGTGCATACCCGAAATTGTAGGGGTCCTCAATCCCCTCCAAAAGGCAAAGAAAGCCATTTTGAGGCAGTGTATCAAGAGTTGGGGCGGGGAAGGAGCGATCGCCGCAAACAGCCACAATACCGCCGTGCGTATTTCCGATGCAAAGCTGTTCAAGCTCCGCACCGTTGATCAATTTTAAAGGAATATTTAATTCTTCACATTTTCGCGCGAGAAAAGAGAGCTGTCTCGCCTTTTTTTGTTGCTTTGCTTTATCGAACAGGATCTCAAGGATCGGTCGATCGTTGATTTTTTGTTCTTTTGCGGCAAGTAAAGCCGATATCGAGGTCATTCCTTCAAAAATATTGGATGGAATTTGTCTTTTTTCTTCCTTTATCATAATCAGATCACACCTTTTGTTCTTTGATCGGCAAAGCCGGCATAGTATAAAAGGGAAGACACCTTTTGTAACAGTATAACAGATTTGATCTGATTTTTCAACAGGAAAGAGAGAAACATGATATATTTTAAATCTGAGTGTGATCGAAAGAAGCGGTGTGAGCTGTTCGGGAATTACATCGTGGAGCGCGGTGCGACCGTACGTGAAGCAGCCAAGCATTTTGGGATCAGTAAAAGCACAGTACATAAGGATGTGACCACCGAGCTGCGTACCGTCAATCTATCCTTATACGAGCGTGTTTATGGTATCCTTCAACTGAACAAGGATGAGCGCCATCTGCGCGGCGGCGAGGCAACACGAAAAAAATATCTGAAGGCGGAAAAAGAAAAAGGCTGATAAAAGCTATTTTGGCTTTGAAGGAAAGGCATCTCAAAAAAGAGAATACCCCCTTAACCATATATGTAATTATACAAAATTAAAGTTTTGTATAAAAAAGGGAATAAAAAACGCGAATACAGGAATCCCAGAGCCTGTCGAGGGTTTCGGGTCGTTCGTTGAGTTGCCTGAAGGGTTCTGAGGAGCAAATCGGCTTTTCAAAGGTTCTGACAATTATTTTTGTGATGCGGTTTGCTTTTTATAACTTTTTAAATTTTTATCACAGGACTTTTCATCGTTTCAACTTAAAATTTTCGCTCAGACACCTCACGGTCACTTTTTTTAAAATTTTATCTATGGACTCTAATCGTTTTAAAGAAAAATAATCGCTCACACAGCGCACAACAAAAATCATACATTTTAAATTTTTCGGGACGGACTGTCCATCGTTTCTAATTATAATTTTGGTTCGCAGAAAATATCCCTATATCGATTTTTATGAAGTGTTGATCGGGTTGAAGAAAAATTTTTAAGTTTTAGCTTTGCAGCGAGAAAAAATCCTAGAACTAGCATTTATCTCCACACGTTTTTTTGATGTTGACAAGTCAACAAAACGGGGAACTGATTTTTGAGAAATTTTGCATAAAAAACTAATGAAAAAATTGGCTTAAAAGCACAAAAATAAAATATTTCAAAAAAACATTTGATTTACCCCGCCCTGCCGTGTTATAATGAATAAAATAAATGATCAAAAAAGTTTTAAAATTGATCAAAATGTATTTGGGAGGTCTTTTATGGCTATCAAGATGCGTGTTCTTCATACCGGCAAGGGTAAGGTCGCTGCACTGGCACCGATGATCCATCAGGAATTTCAGCTTGACATCAATGCAACCGATGTCATTCCCCCTGCCTACTCCTGCAATAACGAGCGTTTGGTGATCCTTTTGATCGCGACCAAGGGTGATCTTGACAATCAGGTACGGCTCTTCTGCCGTGAGCTGACCAAGGCTCGCGCACAAAACGTTGCGCTTGTGATCGACGGAACCGAAGCGGGTGCTAAGTATGTCAAGGAAGTTTTGGCAGAAGCAGGCGCTAACGTAAAGGACGAGGTCTTCTACGTCAAGAGCAGTTTTCTCCCCTTCCTCAACGCCATCAAGCCTGAGGAAAAAGCTGCAGCTCTTGCTTGGGCTCACCGCATTGTTGACAATCTATAAAGCAGCATAAAAAGACCGCCCGTCGATGACGGGCGGTCTTTTTAATGTTAATTTGAAAAATCATTGTAAAAATTCCCTTTTACTGTTGCTCTTTTATATAATTTATGTTATAATATATAATGATTTTTATTATTTAAAGAAGGAAACACTATTATGAAATACTTTGTTTTGATTCCGGACGGTATGGCAGACGAATCCATTGAGGCGCTTGGTGGGCTCACTCCTATGCAAAAGGCTAACAAGCCCTGTATGGATGCCCTTGCTCGCAACGCCGTTGTCGGAACAGTTTCCAACGTTCCCGAAGGTATGGTTCCCGAAAGCGATACGGCAAATCTTGCGATCCTTTCCTACGACCCCAAAACCTATTCGAAGGGGCGCTCGCCTCTGGAGGCGGTCAGTATGGGCATCGAAATGCAGCCCGATGAGACCGCATACCGTTGCAACGTCGTTACCTTGACCGACCTTGGCGAGGATTACGACGATAAGATCATTTTGGACCACAGCGCCGACGAGATCTCAACCGCCGAAGCGGACGAGCTGATCAAAGCACTGGAAGCCGAGATGGGCGACGACATCAAGAAGTTTTATACCGGTATCAGCTATCGCCATTGCCTGATCTGGAAGAACGGCAACGATCGCTATAACTTCAACCGTCCCCACGATATTTTGGGGCAGCGCATCGGTGACTACCTTCCCCGCAAGGACGACGGCGGAGCCGAGTTTTACGACCTGCAGCGCCGCAGCTTTGATATTTTGAACCATCACCCGATCAACGAGGCGCGCCGCGCACGCGGCCTAAAGCCCGCAAACTCCGCTTGGCTCTGGAGCCCCGGCAAAAAGCCGCAGCTTCCCTCTTTTGAGGAAAAATGGGGACTGAAGGGCGCCGTGATCTCTGCCGTTGACCTGATCAAGGGCATCGGTCTTTGCGCGGGTATGCGCTCGATCGACGTGGAGGGTGCGACCGGAAACGTGCACACCAACTACGCGGGAAAAGCAGATGCCGCTATTCAGGCATTCCGTGACGGCTACGAGTACGTTTACGTCCACGTGGAAGCACCCGACGAATGCGGACACCGTGCGGAGCTTGATAATAAGGTCTTGTCCATCGAAAAGATCGACAGCGAGATCCTCTCGCCCGTGCTTGCCTATCTGCAATCGCAGGACGAGCCCTTCAAAATTATGATCCTGCCCGATCACCCCACCCCGATCCGTATGCGTACGCACACCATACTGCCTGTTCCCTTTCTGATCTATTCTTCGAATGAAAACGCAAACGGTGTGGAGCTGTTCTGCGAGGAAAGCGCCGCCGCAAAGGATCATTACATCGAAAACGGCTATCGTTTGATGGAGCAGCTGATCGAAAAATAAGTAAGGAGTATCCTATGAGCAAAGAAAAGGAAACAAACACTTCTTCTGCTTCCCCATCTACCGGCGCTTCTGCCGCGATTTTTGACTATTTTGAAATGTTTGTGTTTGCCGCGGTAACAGTGATCCTGTTGATGACCTTTGCGCTTCGTATGTGCGTGGTCAGCGGCCCTTCTATGAATAACACGCTTCTCAACGGCGAGCGCTTGCTTGTTTCAGACCTCTTTTATACGCCAAAGCAGGGCGATATCATCGTTTTTCATCAAACAAGCGAGATCGACGATCGCTTTAACGAGCCCATCGTCAAGCGCGTGATCGCCACGGGCGGACAATTTGTAAAGATGGATTATGCAAACGAAAAGCTTTATGTTTCAAATGACAATAGCTTTACTGAAGACGAAGTGTTAAACGAAAGCGATTATGCTTATTTTTCCAACGGCAAATGGGGCGGATCCTATTCCAAGGGCTCGAGTGAAGTGATATACGAGGTTCCCGAAGGACATTTGTTTGTCCTTGGTGACAATCGCAACGTATCGGCAGACAGCCGTGATGAGCGCGTGGGCTTTGTTGATGAGCGCCGCGTGCTTGGCAAGGTCCTTGTCCGTCTGACGCCCTTTTCTAAATTTGGAAAGGTGGGATAATATGCCAACAGATATCATTCAGTGGTTTCCCGGTCATATGGCGAAGACCCGCCGTTTGATGAAGGAAAACCTAAAAAACGTGGACGTCGTGATTGAGCTGCTCGATGCCCGTATCCCCCGAAGCTCGCGCAATCCCGAAATTGAAAAGCTGATCGAGGGCAAGCCCCTTGTGACCTTACTGAATAAATCTACACTTGCCGATCCCGATGCAACCGATCGCTTTTGTGCATATTATAAAAGCAAGGGCGGTGTTTGCCTTGCCGTGGACTGCGTCAGCGGCAAGGGGATGGATAAGCTGATGCCTGCCATCCGGGCTCTCCTTTCCGATAAGCTGGAGCGCTATGCCCAGAAGGGCATGAACGGACGAAAGCTCCGCGCAATGGTGGTGGGGATCCCGAACGTGGGCAAATCCTCGCTGATCAACCGTCTGTGCGGCGGCAAAAAGGCAAAGGTCGAAAACCGCCCGGGTGTGACGCTGACACCGCAATGGGTCGCGACCTCAATGGGGCTTGATCTGATGGATATGCCGGGCGTGCTCTGGCCTCGCTTTGACGATCGCAGCACGGGCGAAAATCTTGCCATTACGGGCGCGATCAAGGACGACGTGGTTGAGATCGAGACCCTTGCGATCGCTTTGTGCCATAAATTGCGTCATCAGTACCCTGCTCTGCTTGCGGCGCGTTATAAGTTTGACCCCGAGCAGATCGTGGATATGACCGATGTTGAGCTGTTTGAGTTTATCGGCAAAAAACGTGGATTTTTGATCAGCGGCGGCGAGGTGAACACCGAACGGACCGCCAATACCCTGTTGGACGAATTCCGCAGCGCCAAGATCGGGCGCATCACACTTGATCTTTTGGAGGGTGCTTGATGCTGACTTATGAATTGGAAAATGCCCTGATGCAAGAGGGCTACAGCCTTGTTTGCGGCGTGGATGAGGCAGGACGCGGACCGCTTTGCGGACCTGTTGTTGCCGCCGCGTGCATCTTACCCTCGGGACTTGTTTTGGAGGGGCTGAACGACTCCAAAAAGCTGACCGAGAAAAAAAGAGAGGTCCTTTACGACCTCATTTGCGAAAATGCCATTGCATATGCCGTTGCGCTTGGCAGCGTGGAGGAGATCAACGAGACCGACATTCTTTCTACCACGCTGCACACGATGCGGCGCGCCATTGATGCTTTGGATCCCAAGCCCGATATTGCCTTGATTGATGGCAATATCACGCGCGATTTTACCCTGCCCGCTCGTGCCGTGGTGCACGGAGATGCCATTTCCCCAAGCATTGCCGCCGCTTCGATCCTTGCCAAGGTCACGCGTGACCGTCTGTGCCTAGAGCTGGATGCGCAATATCCACAGTACGGCATCGCAAAGCACAAGGGCTACGGCACAAAAGCACATATGGATGCCCTGCGCGAGCACGGCCCCGCACCTATTTACCGTACCAAATTCATTCGCTTTTTAGACAAATGAAGCTATTTGGAAAGAAGGATATCGGCAATATCGGCGAGCGGGTCGCGGCGCGATATCTGCGAAAGCACGGCTATCGTATTCTTGCCCGTAATCATTACTGTGGCAAAAACGAATTGGATATTGTCGCGCGAGACGGTGCATACATCGCTTTTGTAGAGGTCAAGACTCTGACCTTTGAATCGCCCGAGGCTGCCGATCGCCGCCCTTGTGTTGCCGTTGATATGGCAAAGCGGCATCGCACCGCAGAGGCGGCAAGGACTTATTTGCGCGAGCATCCAAGCAAGCTTTGTCCGCGACTTGACGTGGTCGAGGTCTATCTGGATCGCTCGAACTGTATGAAGCCCTTTAAGATCAACCATATTCCCGATGCCTTTTCGGCAAGTGGCGCGGTTCGCTGATGCGACTGATCGATTTTCACTGTGATACCTCCGTCGAGCTGTATAAAAAGAAGGCTTCACTCTTTGAAAGCGATCTGATGGTGGATCTCAAAAAAACTGCCTCGTTTGACTCTTACACACAACTCGCTGCGGTCTTTTATCCACCGCATCTGCCGGACACGGACGGAATGCGCTACGTTAGAGCTGTTTTGGACAATCTTAAGCAAGCAGGAGCCGCGATCGTCAGCGATCGCAAGGCATTTCAAGATGCTGTTTTGAACAAAATTCCCGCCTTTATTCCGACGGTCGAGGACGCACGCATCTTGAATGGCGAGTTGGACAATGCAAATTTACTTTATGAGATGGGTGTTCGCTTTGCTACCCTTTTGTGGCGTGATGAGAGCATCATCGGCGGCGCGTGGAACACCGACGTGGGGCTAACTCCGTTTGGAAAAGAAGCTGTTATTCGCTTTTTGGAGCTTGGCATCGCTCCCGACGTGTCTCACGCTTCCGTGGCATCCTTCAATGATATGGCGGCGCTTTGCAAGGCGAGGTGCAAGCCCCTGCTCGCCTCGCATTCCAACGCATTTTCCGTGACGCCGCATAAACGAAATCTTACGAATGAGCAGGTCAAAGCCATTGCCCTTTCGGGCGGTGTGATCGGCATCAATCTCTATCCCCCGTTCTTAACTTGTGAAAAGCAAGCTATGCTTTGCGATGTGATCGCACACGTTCGACATTTGATCTCTGTGGGCGGAGAGGGCTCTGTCGTGCTTGGCACCGACCTTGACGGCGTGGATGCGCTTCCCAAAGCAATTTCCAATGCAAGCGACCTTTCGTTGCTTGCGGATATGATGAAAAAAAGCGGTTTTACCGCAAGGCAGATCGACCTGATTTTCTTTGAAAATGGTCATCGCTTCCTGATAGAAAATCTACCCTAAAATAAAGGAGTTTATTATGAAATTTCAAAGCACACGCGACCAAAGCGCCGCCAAATTTTCCGCTGCGCAGGTCATCAAGCAAGGACTTGCCGCTGACGGCGGTCTGTTTGTTCCCGAATCGATCCCCACGCTGACCGCTGACGAGATCAAAGCCCTTTGCTCTGCGGATTACCCCACAAGAGCCGCTAAGATCCTGGGCAAATTTTTGACCGATTACACCGAGGAGGAGCTGCTTGCCGACTGCCGCGCCGCTTACGCACCCACCTCGTTTGTCGGCGGTGCCGCACCGCTTGTGGCGCTGGACGATACCATCCACTCTCTTGAGCTTTGGCACGGTCCCACAGCCGCCTTCAAGGATATGGCACTTCAAATTATGCCGCGTCTGCTTTCCCGCGCGCTGACAAAGACCGGCGAGGAGCGCACCGCGCTGATCCTGGTCGCAACCTCGGGTGACACGGGCAAGGCTGCTTTGGAGGGCTATAAGGATATTGACCGCATCAAGATCGCTGTCTTTTATCCCGTTGACGGCGTTAGCCGCGTGCAGAAGCTGCAAATGCAGACACAGACCGGTGACAACGTTTACGTTTGTGCCATCAACGGCAACTTTGACGATGCACAGACCGGCGTGAAGAAAATTTTCTCCGATGACCAAGCCTCCAAATACCTTGACGAGAAGGGCTATTTCTTCTCCTCTGCCAACTCCATCAACTGGGGGCGCCTTGCACCGCAGATCGTTTACTACGTTTCGGCATACTGCGATCTTTTGAACGCAGGCAAGCTGAAAATGGGCGAAAAGATGAACGTCACTGTGCCCACGGGTAACTTCGGTAACATCTTTGCCGCATATCTTGCGAAATTGATGGGACTGCCCATCGATCGCCTTGTCTGCGCTTCGAACAAGAACAACATTCTGACCGACTTCCTGCGCACCGGCACCTATGACCGCAACCGCGACTTCCACCTGACGATGTCGCCCTCTATGGACATCCTGATCTCCAGCAACCTGGAGCGTTTGATCTACTTCACCGCGGGAACCGAGCGCACCGCAAAGTATATGGCATCGCTGAATAAGACAGGCGCATATACCGTGGATGCCGACGTCAAAAATAAGATCGACGAGTCCTTCTGCGGCTATTTCGCCGACGAGGAAGAGACCGCCAAGACCATTCGCCGCACCATGGAGCGCTGCGGATATCTTGCCGATACACACACCGCCGTCGCGCTTTCCGCTGCCGAGCAGTATATCGCAGAAACCGGCGACCGCAAGCCTATGGTCGTTGCTTCCACTGCAAGCCCCTATAAGTTTGCAAACGACGTATATAACTCGCTGTACGGCGAGACACCCAGCGATCCCCTTGCCGCCCTGGACGAGCTGTCCGAAAAGACCGCCACAGAGATCCCGTATCCTCTGCGCGGCATCGGCGAGCGCAAGGTCCGCTTCGAGGATGTTGTGCCTTCCGCGAATATGTGGGAAGCCGTTCAAAAGTATCTAGGCTAAACATAAAATACGGGGCTAAAAGCCCCGTATTTTGAAGAAAAAGCAAAATCAGTCCTTTTTGGGCTTAAAAGTGGCGCACACAGTGTCGGTGCTGGAGGTTGCAAAGCTAGGGCCTACGGCGATCTTTTCCGCCGTGCAATAGCAGTCGCCCTCATGGTATTGGCAGTTCTTGACGTCACAGGTGATTCCTTCGTTCACGTTCTCGCAGCAGTCTTTTTTCTTGTTCATTTCCATTTTGATTTCATCTCCTTTATTCGGGATGTTATCATTTTTCCCCGCTTTCCATTGCTTTATTCTGAATTCACTTGAAAGGAGTCGTTATGTCGATCTTTGTTATCGCCGATCTGCACCTCTCGTGCGCGTCGGATCACCCTATGGACATATTTGGCTCCAGATGGAAGGGCTACACCGAGCGCCTTTGTAAAAATTGGCGCGCGATCGTTTCCGATCGGGATTCGGTCATCATTCCGGGTGATGTGTCCTGGGCAATGATGCTTCACGAAGCAAAGGCGGATTTTGAGCTGCTGGAATCTCTGCCCGGAACCAAATATCTTGGCAAGGGCAATCACGATTTCTGGTGGGAAACTGCCACGAAGATGACACGCTTCTTTGACGAAAATCATCTTGGTTCCCTTCGCCTTCTTTATAACAACGCCTACGTGATCGAGGATCACATCATCTGCGGTACCAGAGGCTGGTTTTTGGAGGAAGGACAGCAGCAGACCGTTGGTGAGGTCGATTACGCCAAGATCGTTAACCGCGAGGTGATGCGATTGAAACTCAGCTTAGATGCCGCAATGGCTCTTCGCAAAGGCGAACACGCGGACAAGGAAATTTTGGTTTTTCTTCACTTCCCGCCCGTGTGGAACGGGTTTGAATGTCGCGAGATCCTGGAGCTTTTGAATGAATACGGCATCCGCCGCTGCTATCACGGCCACATCCACGGCGTTTATAACGCCCCGGCAACAAGGCAGCTTGGAGACCTTACATTGCATATGATCTCCTCTGACTTCCTTGATTTCTGCCCTCTTATCATTAAATAATGAAGAAAATCGCAAAGAATTGTGTTATTTTAAGGAAAACTCTTGACAAACCCTATCGAAAACAGTAAAATATACGATGTATGAAATTTTCAATCTCTGGAGGATGAAAAAATGAAATTGGTCAAAGCTGAAAAAATCGAGGCAAGCAAATACGAGCTTCATATCTCGGTTGATACGGCGACTTTTGAGGCAGCTGTAACAAAGGCGTTTCAAAAGGAAGGTAAGAAGATGAGCATTCCCGGTTTCCGTAAGGGCAAAGCTCCGCGCGCCATTATTGAGAAGATGTACGGAAAGGGTGTGTTCTACGAAACCGCCATTAACGATCTCATCCCCGATGCTTACGGAAAAGCGCTTGAGGAATCCAAGATCAACCCCGTGGCACAGCCCGAATTCGATATCGTTTCTCTTGACGATAACGGCCTGGTGCTTTCCGCTAAGGTTTTTGTAAAGCCTGAAGTTGAGATCGTTGACTATAAGGGTCTTGCAGTGACCCGCACCGTTGCTCCCGTGACCGACGAAGAGGTCGATCGCGAGATCGAGACGGTTCGTGAGCGCAACTCCCGCGAGACCGAGGTTCTTGGCCGCGCCGCTGAGCTTGGCGATACCGCTGTCATCGATTACGAGGGCTTCTGCGACGGTACGGCGTTCGAGGGCGGCAAGGGCGAGGATTATGCTCTGAAGCTCGGCTCCAACACCTTTATCCCCGGCTTCGAGGATCAGATCGTTGGCAAGAAGATCGATGAGGAATTTGACGTCAATGTGACCTTCCCCACCGAGTACCACTCCAAGGACCTTGCAGGCAAGCCTGCTGTGTTCAAGTGCAAGCTGCACGCGCTCACCAAGACCGAGCTTCCCGAGCTTGACGACGAGTTCGCAAAGGATGTTTCTGAATTTGACACCTTTGCTGAATACAAGGCTGATATGAAGGCAAAGATCGAAAAGAGACACGCAGACAGCGCAAACGCCGCTACCGACGACAAGCTCGTTGAGGCTCTGATCGAAAAGCTGAACGCCGAGATCCCTGCCCCTATGTTCGACACCGAGGCAGAAAACTTCCTGCGTGACTACGATATGAGACTGCGCCAGTCCGGTCTTGATCTGAACACCTATATGAAGTATACCGGTATGACTCTGGATTCTCTTCGTGAGCAGTTCCGTCCTCAAGCAGAGCGCCAGGTCAAGGCTCGCCTTGCTTTGGAAAAGATTGCAGAGCTTGAAAACCTTACCGCTTCCGAAGAGGATATCAACGCTGAATATCAGCGCATCGCAGATGCATACAATATGCCTGTGGATCAGGTCAAGGAAAGTCTGCCCGCCGATGCGATCACCGAGGATATGCGCGTAAAGAAGGCTATGGATCTGGTTCGTGATACCGCTGTGATCACCGACGAAGCTCCTGAGGCTGAGAAGAAGCCTGCTGCAAAGAAGCCTGTCGCAAAGAAAACCACTGCTAAGGCAAAGGCAGAAAAGTCCGAAGATCAGGCAGAATGATCCTTTAAACATTGTGATGTAGCCGCGACGACAGTCGCGGCTACTATGCTCTTTTTGCATATCAAATTAAATCATTTTACGGAGGTTAGAAAAGAATTATGATGGATTTTTTCCGTAACAGTGCTCTGGTTCCTATGGTCGTTGAGCAAACCGGCCACGGCGAACGTTCCTTTGACATTTTCTCAAGACTCCTTAACGACCGCATTGTTTTCCTTTCCGACGAGGTCAACGATACGACCGCTTCCCTTGTTGTTGCTCAAATGCTTTTCCTTGAGGCACAGGATCCCGATAAGGATATTTCCTTCTATATCAACAGCCCCGGCGGCTCTGTGACCGCAGGTATGGCGATCTATGACACAATGAACTATATCAAGTGCGACGTGTCGACCATCTGCATCGGTATGGCGGCTTCTATGGGTGCGTTCCTGCTTTCCTCCGGTACCAAGGGCAAGCGCTTGGCACTTCCCAACAGTGAGATCATGATCCATCAGCCCCTCGGCGGCGCAAAGGGTCAGGCATCCGATATCAAGATCCAGGCCGATCTGATCCTTCGTACCAGAGACACCCTGAATCGCATCCTTGCCGAAAACACCGGCAGATCTATCGAGGAGATCGCAAGAGACACCGATCGTGACAATTTTATGACCGCCGATCAGGCACTTGCCTATGGACTTGTCGACAAGGTGCTTGCAAAGCGCAACTAATAAAGATTAAGAGGTTACTATGTCAAATACGACCACCAATAAGGGCGGACGATCCACTCGTTATTGCTCTTTTTGCGGCAGAAATGAAAATCAGGCAAACTATCTGATTCCCTCGCCCACCGGCATTTATATCTGCGATTACTGTGTGGATGCTTGTGCTGAATTGATCAGCGAGACCGATGAGCAGAACGCGACTCAAAGCGGATTTACGCTGGATACGCTTCCCCGTCCCACACAGATCAAAAATGCGCTCGATCAATATGTGATCGGTCAGGATGAGGCAAAAATTGCTTTGTCCGTGGCGGTATACAATCACTATAAGCGCGTGCTTTACGTCGAGCAAAACGCCTCTAAATCCAAGAAAAACAAGGGCGCTGTCGAGGATAGCGACGATAATATCGAGCTGCAAAAAAGCAACGTGCTGCTGCTTGGTCCAACCGGTGTCGGCAAGACCTATCTCGCGCAGACCCTTGCTAAAACCTTGCAGGTTCCCTTCGCTATTGCGGATGCCACGACACTGACCGAGGCGGGATATGTCGGTGAGGACGTTGAAAACATTTTGTTGCGCTTGATCCAAGCGGCTGATTTTGATATTTCGCTTGCGGAGCGCGGTATCATTTATATCGATGAGATCGACAAGATCTCGCGCAAGAGTGAGAATCGCTCGATCACCCGTGACGTTTCGGGAGAGGGCGTTCAGCAGGCGTTGTTGAAAATTCTTGAAGGAACTGTGGCTAACGTGCCTCCGCAGGGCGGCAGAAAGCATCCCAATCAGGAATTCATTCAGATCAACACCAAGAATATTCTCTTTATCTGCGGCGGCGCATTTGAAGGTCTTGAAAAGGTCATTGAGAAGCGCAAGGGCAATCAAACCGTTGGCTTTGGCGGCGAGATCCTGAAAAAGGAAGAAAAAAAGAAGAGCGGTATTTACCGCGACGTCCTTCCCCACGATATTGTGAAATACGGATTGATCCCCGAGCTTGTGGGCCGTATTCCCGTTATTGTTTCGCTCAGCGACCTGGATAAAAGTGCTTTGGTACGCATCATCAGCGAGCCGAAGAACTCTCTTGTTCGCCAATATCAGAAGCTGTTTGAAATGGACGGCGTACAGCTGACCTTCGCAAAGGGCTCGATGGAAGCGATCGCGGAGATGGCTCTTGAGCGCAGCACCGGTGCACGCGGACTGCGCGCCATTATGGAAAATCTGATGCAGGAAACGATGTATGAGATCCCCGCGCGCAAGGACATTGCCGAGGTGGTGATCACCCCCGATTCGGTGCGTGGCAAGAAAAAGCCAAAATACGTGCTGCTGCGGGATACCGTTTCTTCCACCAAGGAAGGCGCTTGAAACTAAACTATAAAAGCCGTGCCCCCAAGCGGGCACGGCTTTTATAGTTTACAGAATTTTTATTGATTTTTCTGTCGTTTTATGTTAAGATAGAATATATATGATTTTCCCTTCCATATAGTGAACAATGGGAGGTGAAAATATGAAAAAACGGGAACCCACCAACGGCACAAATGCCACATCGCGGCTTTTTCTGCGATTTTTTCTCACATATCTGCTGACCGCACCCGTCGCGATCCTGTTTGCTACGCGCGAACTGTTGGAGCTGAATATCGAGCAGTCAGGTGCTGTCGAGTTTTTCTTTGTTCCCCTTTCGCTGCTTGCTGCTTTTTTGACTATTACTAAGCCTTACTTGATCGTTCTTGCCGTTATAAAGTCATTTTACGACGTGGCTCTTTTGTATCAGGTATCGCAATGGGTAAGGCTTGGTGCGATTGGGATCTTACCGTGGAACGCGTGTCTGTTGATCCTGATCTTTTCGCTCATTTTGTTTTGCTTTGCGGCGGCGCGGGCTGAATTATTCTCTTTTTTACACACCGAAAGAGATATTCATCTCATCCTTTCCCGTCCGTTTGGTGCATATTTGCTTGAAATGCTGTTATTTACCGCATTGGCGCTTTCATTGTATTATTTAATGCCTGAGTTATTGAATACCTTTGGAATGCTGCCAACACCTCTTCAATAAAGATCCGAAAGGAAAAAATATGGAAAACGAAAAAAAACGTGGACTGTTCTTCCGTCGCTCGGACCGTCCCGATGCGAAGCCGGAGGACACAACGCCGACCCTTGGCTACTTTTTTAAGCTGCTTTTCAGAAAGTTCGGGAAATTGATCTCTCTGAATTTGATGATGGTTATGCTCTATATTCCGCTGATCGTCGCGGTCGTGCTTTACTTCTTCGGTGAAAGCACACCGACCGTTGAGAGTGCTTTGTACGCGCCCTTGCTTGGTGTCAGCATCGGCGGCGGTTCTCCAACGGCTAACCTTTTGCTTGGTACCTTCTCAAGACAGTTGAACGTTCCCTTTCTGACAACGGGCCGTATCGTGGGTATTTCCCTGCTGATCGGCTTTACGGTGATCACGTGGGGCTGGCAGAACGTTGGTGCTACGTATAATCTGCGTAGCCTTGTTCGCGGCGATTCCTGCTTTTTGTTCTCCGATTATTTTTACGCCATTCGCCGCAATTTAAAGCAAGGACTTCTATTTGGCCTTTTAGACGTGTTGATCATTGTCGTTTTGATGATTGACTTCTTCTACTTCAATGCCCTTGCCGATGTGTTCTGGTTCGGCGTGTGCTATATTTTGTTTATCGTGCTGATCGTTACCTATTCGATCATGCGCTTTTACATTTATCATATGATGATCACGTTTGACCTCTCGATCAAAAAGATACTCAAAAACGCGCTCATTTTCGTCCCGCTTGGGTTCAAACGAAACTTGGTCGGCTTTTTGGGCATCATTGCCGTGACCGGCATCAATGCGGCGCTGATCCTTCCTTCCCTGAAGGTCGGCTTTGCTTTGCCCTTGATCTTACCTTTGTTCTATCTTCCTGCCCTTGCAGGATTTATTGCCGCTTACGCGGCTTGGCCCAACATTCAGCGCTATATGATCGATGCTTTTGACAATGCCGATCCTAAATCGCAACCAGAAGAAGAGGTCGCCGAGGAAAGCGCTGCAGAGAGTGACGGTTGACCGTCACCCTCCCTCAAGCAGTTGACTGACTGTTACAAATTCATAGCCCAATTCCAGAAGCATCGGTATGATCTGCCGCAACGCCTGTGGAGTTGGGCTATTTTTGCCGATGAAATCGTGCATAAGAATGATCGAGCCGTTTTTGGTGTTTCGCCGCACGTTTTGAAAGATCTCGCTGATCGGCGTGTGTGCCCAATCTCTGGTATCGACACTCCACATCACGATGGTCGTATTGGTAGCACTGCAAATTTCCTGTACGTTTTTGGTGCAAACGCCCTCAGGCGGACGGAAATACCGTGGTCGCGAGCCTGTAATTTTTTCAATAGCATCGTTGCAACGATTGATATCCTGCGTCAGATCCTCAAGACTCATTTTTGCCATATGGTTATGGTGATAGGTGTGATTTCCCAGCTCGTGCCCTTCTTTGGCGATGCGCTTGACAAGGTCAGGATAGGCTTCCACATTGGAGCCAACTGCAAAAAAGGTCGCGTGAATCTCAAACTCCTCTAAAATATCCAGGATCAAGGGCGTGTATTTGGGATGCGGTCCGTCATCGAAGGTCAGCGCGATGCGTGCAGGACCTGTTTTGGAAGCATAGCGATAAATGATCTGCGCCTCGGCAGCAATATTTATGCAAAAGGAAAAAAACAAGATATATGCCGCAAAAAGGCAACAGATATAACGCGCCGCACGGTTTAAGCGCCGCATAGCTCATCCAAGGTGCCGAAGCGATACCCCTGCGCTTTCAGCTCGCTGATCACCTGCGGCAAAATTTTTGCATTCGTTGCAGAGGTTGGATGCAACAAAAGCACAGCTCCGTTGTGGATGTTGTCCATCACACAGCGAAGGGCTTTCTCGGGTGCCATTTGACGTGCGTTATCCCAATCGGCATAAGCAAAGCTCCAAAAAATGGTTTTATAACCAAGTTCCTTTGCACATAATAACAATTCTTTTGAAAAACTACCCTCGGGGGGTCTGAAATACGGTGCTGTGCGGATCCCCGCTTCCCCGCAAGCCTGCTCCAATGCTTGCAGCTCGCTTTGAATTTTTTCTTTTGAAGCATTTGCCAGATTCGGATGCGTGGCGGTATGATTGCAGACAAGGTGACCTTCTTGGTTCATACGGCGCAAAAGATCGGTGTTGGCACTCACCAAATGCTTTAACACAAAGAAGGCGGCGGGAGTGCCCGTTTCCTTCAATGTGTTTAAAATTTGTTCTACGTTTCCGTTTTCATAGCCCGCATCAAATGTCAAATATACGACCTTCTCCACCGCCCCGTCACCGTGTGCGTGATCGATATAATATCCGCCGCATTCCTCCACAAACCGAAGCTCGGGTGACACCAACGCCTGTCGGTGGGCTTTTTGTCGGGTGCAGTACCAATGCAGCTCACCGGTGGTAGCTGCGCCGATTTCCAGAATAAGGCAGCACACAAGCATTAAAATGCAAGCAGGAAGCGTTATCATACGTTTCATTAAATCAACAACTCCTTTCTGTTTTTAGTTTGATGCAAGCGCGTGATTTTAGACTTTCAATTAATGGGCAAAGCAAACAAAAATGGATACAACGAAAAATCGTTGTATCCATTTTTTATTATTTTTTTGCTTGATCCATATAAAAATCACCGATATGGCACTCAACAAAGCGAAGCATACGCTCTTCAAGCAGTCGCTTGTTTTTGTGGAAGAAAGCAGGAATGCGCGCACGGTTTTCTTCAATGTTCTTTTTCAACTGAAAAATGTAATCCGCAAGCTCGCCATCCCCCGCATCTCGAACGGCGCGGCAAACGTATCCGACTGCTCTGATATCTGCTTTTTCAAAAACGCTTAAAAGCTCTGAAGCATCTCTAAAGGATAATTCAAGCAGCATACGGTATGATATCAACGGAAGAAACTGTGTATCGGTTTCTAAGCGCAAGCGCAATTTCTTGGGGATATCTTGCCAAAGACCTATGATGGAATCGGTATATTCAGAAAGATAGGCATCTGTTTTTTCTTGGATCAATTCAGGTGTCAGCGCGCTCATAGGTAGATTGGACCCTTTTTCTTGGTCGTACAAAAAAAAGTGAACGCGCTCTTTTTTTGCGTGGTGGGATAGATAAAGAAATACCACTCCAACAGCAAGGCAGATCGCCACAAGTATACCGAAAAAGATGCGAAGCCCCAAAACAGGTGTCATACTTGCGGGGATAAAAAGCAGCAATCCAAGTACCGCGCAAACGGTTGCCAAGTGTAATCCGTGCTCAAAAAAGAACTGATTTTTCTTCACAATGAGACCTCCGTTTATAATTTCTTTAGTTTTGCGTATGTTGCCATCAGCTTTTTGGTTCCTTTGGTATCAAATGCGATCTCGTAAAGCATATCTGCACCCATCTTGGTCACAGACAGTATCGTGCCTTCTCCAAGCAGCATATGCTGCACACGATCGCCCGTCGCAAGCACCTCGCGCTGAGCGCTTGGCTGCGGTGTCGGACGGCCAACCGTAATGCGGTCTCTTGCCGTAAACTGATTGGCAGGTCGCGTCTGGGTATAACCTCTTCCCCCCATCACGGGCGTGCTTGGCGTTGTGTCGCGTTGGATATCCAAAAGCCGTTCGGGGATCTCGGCAAGGAAGCGAGAAGCAGGATTGCAAGAGGTGTGACCGTAGAGCAAACGAGATTTTGCGTGCAGGATATAGAGCCGATCCTTGGCGCGTGTGATCGCAACGTAGGCAAGACGGCGCTCCTCCTCAATTTCCTCAGGCCCTGCCATAACGGTTTGCAGTCCCGGAAAAATACCCTCCTCAAATCCGGGCAAGAACACTCTCGGGAATTCCAGACCTTTTGCGCTGTGGATCGTCATCAGTACCACCGCATCGGCGCTGTCGTCATAACGGTCGACATCGGCGACAAGTGCGGTCTCCTGCAAAAATTCGGAAAGCGAGGGGGTTTCCACACTATCCATATATCCCTTCACGTTCGAAATAAATTCTTGAAGGTTGTCAAGGCGGTCTGCCTCTTCGGGACCCATATCGCGGATCATTTGACGGTATCCCGTGCGGTCCAGAACCTCGTCCACGAAAGCATCCAGATCCATTGTGGGCAAAAGCTCGGTTAATTCGTTAATGAGCTCCGTAAATGTTTTGAGCTTGGATGCAACGCGGGAAAGAGCGATATATTGATCAGCTTTCTCCATCACTTGGAACATACTGTATTCTTCATTATCGGCAATTTCCTCAATTGCGGCTAGTGTACGGTCACCGATCGCACGCTTGGGCTCGTTGACGATACGCAGCAAGCGCTCTTTGTCGCTGTGATTTTCGATCAATTGCAGATATGCCACAAGATCGCGGATTTCCTTGCGATCCGAGAAGCGAACGCCGCCAAGCATACGGTAAGGCACCGCACTGCGTACAAAAGCATTTTCCAAGGCGTTGGATTGCGCGTTGGTACGGAACAGAACCGCGAAATCGCGGTAATGGCATTCGTTTGCGGCAACTGTCTTTTGGATAATATCCAGAATGGCTCTTGCTTCGGCATTCTGATGCTCCGGGATCAGAACGCGGATCTTGCTTCCCATACCGCGATCAGTAAAGAGTGTCTTTCTCATCGCATCATCCTTGGTGTTATGAGAAATAACGGCGTTTGCCGCATCCAGGATCGATTGCGTCGAGCGATAGTTTTGCTCCAGGCGAATCAAGGTAGCGGGATGGAACACCTTGGTGAACTGGCGAATGTTTTCGATGGTCGCGCCGCGGAATTTATAAATACTTTGATCATCGTCGCCGACAACCATCAGATTGCGGTGTCCGCCCGACAAAAGCTCGGTCAATCTGAACTGCGCCTGGTTGGTGTCCTGATACTCGTCCACTGAAAC
Source organism: Clostridia bacterium (assembly GCA_017625065.1). Classification (GTDB taxonomy): domain Bacteria; phylum Bacillota; class Clostridia; order Oscillospirales; family CAG-272; genus Firm-07. Next base: position 31,959 of record JAGALS010000044.1, read on the forward strand.
AAAGCGGAACTGATTTTGATAGGAACGCAAAATATCCTCGTGTGTACGTAAAAGCTCTACGGTACGCACAATAATATCGTCAAAATCAAGCGCGTTGGATTCCGCAAGTCGCTTTTGGTATCCCGCATAGATCTTTTCGATCAAGGGCATTGGGTACTCGTTCCCTGCCTCCAGCAGGAAGTTTTCGGGGGATATCAGTCGATCCTTTGCGCGACTGATCTCTTTTAAGACTCTTTTGGGGTTTAATATCTTTTCATCGATGTTAAGCGATGTCATCACTGCCTTCAGCGCTTTTTTTTGATCGTCGGTGTCGTAAACCGTAAATCCTTCGCGAAGCCCCGCTTCGGTAGAATAGCGGCGCAATATCCGCATACAGATCGAGTGGAAGGTGCCCGCCCAGATGCTGCTTGGAAGATCGGGGTCGTCGGGAAAAGCGGCAGCAAGTCTTGCTTTGATCTCGTTTGCCGCCTTGTTTGTAAAGGTAATGGCAAGCACGCGCCACGGGGGGCACGGATCAACGGCAAATTCGCCAAGGATCCCCTCAAGCTCCTCTTTCGCCGGCGCAGAGCGAAGCGCAGCTTCAAGAGAGGCGACGTGTGCTTCTGAAAGCCCTGTAGGTACCCCGTTAAAATGATAGGCATTGCCATATCGGATGATATACGCGATGCGGCGTACCAAAACGGTTGTTTTTCCACTGCCGGCACCCGCCAATATCAGCAAAGGATCGCAAATATGATAGATCGCTTCGCGCTGCTGCTCGTTGAGCGAAGCATAATACAGATCAAAAAGTCCGCGCTTGGCGGCAAGATAACGTTCACGTAAATCCGACATAAAATGACCTCACTTTTATTTTCCCTTCTATTATACTATAAATCGTCATAAATTGCAACCGCAAGAAAAGAAAAAGGAGTCGAAAAAATTCGACTCCCCTATCCATACAGCTTTGCAAGAATGACAAAGGACCCAAGTGCCAAAAAGCAAGGCTTTCGGGCGGTTTGGATGATTCACTCTTGCCTATCAGCACCGTGATGCAATATCTGCTCAGCGGCTTTGATTCTGGCTTCTGTTATTTTGATTTTGGTTCTGATTTTGGTTTTGGTTTTGGCTTCTGTTCTGGTTTTGATTCTGATTTTGGTTTTGATTTTGATTCTGGTTCTGATTTTGATTGCGATTTTCCATGGTTCATATCTCCTTGCGTGTAAATTTGGGGTACACAGTTAGTATGAACACTCTTTTGGAAACTATTCAATCATATAAAAATCTGTTTTTGATCTCGTTGCTGATGCTTGACAGCAACGTAGCAAGCACCACGGCAAACGCGATGGCAAGACAAAAATCAAAGATCCAAATGTAGTCAAGCAAGCGCAGGATCCCCTTACCGGGCAATTCCTTGATGTAATCATACAAAAACGATACAAGTCCGCTGATAAAGCCAAAGATAAAAGTGCGGATCAGCTTGCCGTCAAATTCAGATAGCAACGTGCTTTGGCAGCGGTCCTCAAACTCGGATCTGTTGTGCTCGGGGCGATACCCTGCCCACTTCAAGATCACAGCACGCAGTAAAAGCAGTATGCAAACAAGCATTGCGAGGAAAACCAAAAATTCTGCAAGAGCCATCAACCACATCTGCAAATACGCCTTAGCTGCTTCTGCGTTCTTTGTGATCTCACCCACGCTGTAATTGTTTGCGAACGCATATGATATCTTACTCGAAACGGTAGAAATAACGGTATAAGCACCCGCCGAGATCGCGGCAATGATGCGATGCTTTTTGTCGACCGACGGGATCAGCGTGGCAGCAAGCAAGAAAATTCCCGCAATGCCGTCAGGCAATATGTTTCTGAAATCGAGATAAAAATCGATCAGCATTAAGCTCCCGATAAACAAAAGCAGAAAAGACCAGTTGTGACGACGTTCAACGGCAATACCGGGATGTGCGTCATAATACGCCCGATAAGCTTCCCCTGCACGCAAAAGAACCTCTTTTTCAGCAAAAAGCTTGCGGAAATACCCAATCAAGCAAGCAAGCCAATAAATACCGATAACGGCAACGATAAGGCAAGCAAATCCCCGCATTACGCCGATGTGCTCGTAAATGCGGTTCCACATAGAATCCTGATAGGAGCTTTGTGTCAGCGCCGTGAATTCGGGCAGCAGACAGACTGTCTCCCGAACGATCAAAAATATGATCGTTGTCTTTTTGATCCTGTCGGTAATGGAAAGTCTGCCCTTGGTGTTGCCATACAGCGAAACGCAATCATAAGCAGTTGCAAAATCCGAAAAGCCGTCGAACAACCGCAGCACTGCCGGGATCAGGAACATTAGCTCCAGCACCGCCGCACTGAATCCGATCAGCAACAGCGCCGTTGCCTGCTCATTGGGACCACTCGCCCCAAAAACGATCAGCAGAGTGATGTTTTTTAAAACATCAACGATGGTAACCTTTAAAAATGAGGCTCGTGCATCTTTCATTGAGCCTTTTATTTGAGAAACGCGGGTAAGTCCCAAGCAGATCAAGAGACAGCCAATGAAATCAGGCAAAAAATCAATAACGGCAAAATAAGGGTTGCAAAAAAAGCAAAGTCCGGCGAAAACCAAGCCAAAACGGATCGGACGCGAAGCTCGACTCATATTTTATTCCCCCTTTTTATTTGAAGATTTATTTGGTCGGTTGTAGGATTGATCCTCTCCCTCGGGGCAAATGTGGCGATAGCATTTATAGATCAGATACAGATTCAGCAGCAAGAAGCTGAGGCGCAGCAGGATCAGAACAAGTGAAAAATATCCCCGAAACGTGTTTACCCACGAGATCGGCAAGCGCGCGAAGCCGTCCACCAGATAGTAAAGGCCCACAAAGATCAGATTGCGCCACGCATTTCCCTGCAACGCCACCAAGCCAAGCTCTGCCGTGAGCCCTGCGATCGCATACAGCAGCATCGCGTGAAATAGCAAGGAAAAGCCAAAATAGCACCATTCCATCGCGCTCAAAAAGCCTCCGCTCAGAATTGAAAGCTCCTGAAAGGCAAGCTGAGAAAAGGCGTAAATTGAAAAATAGATCGCAAACGGTAACGAGACAAAGGAGCCGTAAAACGCATAGCGGAAGCGCGTGTGATAGGGCGCCAGGCGCCACAGCCCCATGATCATCATAGGGTATCCCGCAAGCATTGCAAAAGAAAGCGGAGAGTATAAAGACATCACGTTGGCAAAAAAGTAGCCAACCAATAACCAACCAAAGCCCATATTCTCTCCCCTTTCTTCATTTCACTTATTGTGCACTGCCGTTTTGAGGCGCGCCGCAGCATTTTTTATATTTTTTACCGCTGCCGCAAGGGCAAAGATCGTTTCTGCCGACCTTTTCCGCTTTGCGGACGATGATGGTTTTCTTCTTTTCCTGCTCGCTACTGCCCGCAAGCCCTTCCTTCAAGGGCTTTGCCACCTGCACACGTTGTACACTCTGCGTGCGAGGCACGGCCGAGAGGATGATACGGACCGTTTCAGCACGGATCTCGGCAACCATCTCATCAAACATATCTGCGCCCTGCAGACGGTACTCGTTAACGGGATCGCGCTGTGCATAGGCCTGCAGTCCGATGCTTTCCTTCAGGTCATCCATTGTATCGATGTGCTCCATCCAATGGCGGTCAACGACCTGTAATAGGATCGAACGCTCTACCTCAGGGAAAACGTCAGCGCCAAACAGCTCCGACTTTCCATCATAGATCTCAAGCGCCTTGTTGTAAATGAACTCGACCAGATCCTTTTCCTTCCAGTGCTCTTCGACCATTTGCTCCGCATCAAGGTCACCGGGTCTGAGCAGATATCCGCCAAAATGCTTTTCGATGCCGTCGATGTTCCAGAGCGCGGGATCGGCATCAACTGCAAAAAACGCAACGTTTTCCTCGATCGACGTACGCATCATAGAGCGGATCGTTTCGGAGATATCCTCGCCGTTGAGCACCTCAAGGCGCTGGGTGTAGATCAGATTTCTCTGCTGATTCATCACGTCATCATAGGTCAAAACATACTTTCTGCGCTTGAAGTTGTTATCCTCAATGCGCTTTTGTGCCATTTCAATACGGTTAGAAAGCAATCCCGCCGAGATCGGTTGATCCTCGGGGAGCCCCAAGCGCTCAACAAGACCTTGCATACGGTCACCGCCGAACAGTCGCATCAGATCGTCGTCCAAGGACAGGAAAAAGCGGGATTCACCGGGATCGCCCTGACGACCGGAACGGCCGCGGAGCTGATTGTCGATACGGCGGCTTTCGTGGCGCTCGGTACCAAGGATATAAAGGCCGCCCGCCTCGCGAACACGCTGTGCCTCGGGTGCGATCTGCTTTTTAAACTTTTCATTCAGTTCCTGGAAAAGAAGGCGAGCTTCGCGGATCTCGTCGTTGTCAATATCGGCGGTACCCGTTGCCATCACGATCAGGTCCTCGGCGATGCCCTGCTTACGCATTTCATTCTTTGCCATAAATTCGGAGTTGCCGCCCAGCATAATATCGGTACCGCGTCCCGCCATATTGGTGGAAATGGTCACGGCACCGTATTTGCCTGCCTGCGCAACGATCTCCGCCTCGCGCTCGTGATGCTTGGCGTTTAAGACGTTGTGCGGAATACCGTGCTTCTTGAGCCGCGCGGAAAGCTCCTCGGATTTATCCACGCTGACCGTACCGACCAGCACAGGCTGTCCCTTTTGATGGCATTCCTCGATCTGCGCGATGATCGCATCATATTTACCCTTCAGGTTTTTGTAGACCACATCGTTTTGGTCGATGCGGATCATCGGCTTGTTGGTGGGCACCTCCACCACGTCCAGCGAGTAGATCTCACGGAACTCGGTCTCCTCGGTCAGTGCCGTACCCGTCATACCCGAAAGCTTGTGGTACATACGGAAGTAATTCTGGAAGGTGATGGTCGCCAGAGTGCGGTTTTCCTTTTGCACCTGAACGCCCTCTTTTGCCTCGATCGCCTGATGAAGCCCGTTGGAATAGCGTCTGCCGGGCATGATACGACCCGTAAAGGAGTCAACGATCATAACGCCGTTTTCGTTGACCACGTAGTCAACGTCAAGCTTCATCACGCCATAGGCGTGGATCGCTTGCTTAACGTGGTGCGCGATGGTTGCATTTTCGGGATCGTTGAGGTTCTCGATACCAAAGAATTCCTCCGCACGTCTTGCGCCCTTAGGCGTCAGAATGGCATTTCTTGCCTTTTCGTCTACCAAATAGTCCGCCTCGACCTCATCGGTGGCTTCCTTGTTGTCGACCTCCTTACGCACCAGCTTGGTCATATGACGTACAAGCTGATTGGTGCGGTCGTAAAGATCGGTGGACTCCTGCCCTGCACCCGAGATGATCAAGGGGGTACGCGCTTCGTCGATCAGGATCGAGTCGACCTCGTCCACGATGGCAAAGGCATGTCCGCGCTGGACCATATCTTTTTTATACACGACCATATTGTCGCGCAGATAGTCAAAGCCAAACTCGTTGTTGGTGCCGTAAGTAATATCCGCGCCGTAAGCCTGCTTTTTTTCCTCGGGAGAAAGACCGTGCACCACAAGACCTGTGGAAAGTCCCATAAAGGCATAGACACGCCCCATTTCCTCGCTGTCGCGGCGCGCCAGATAATCGTTGACGGTGACAACGTGAACGCCCTCGCCCGTCAAGGCATTGAGATATGCGGGCATCGTGGCGACCAGGGTCTTACCTTCACCCGTTTTCATTTCGGCGATTCTGCCCTGATGCAAAATGATACCGCCGAGCAGCTGTACGTAAAAGGGGCGTTTGCCAAGCACGCGGTCATCCGCTTCGCGGATCGCGGCAAAGGCATCGCACAAAATGTCGTCCAGCGTTTCTCCTTCTTTTAATCTTGCTTTCAGATCTAAGGTCACCTGCGACAGCTCCTCGTTGCTCATCGCGGCGTATTTCGGCGCCAAGGCTTCGATCGCATCCGCTACCTTCTTTAATTTTTTAATTTGACGGTCGCTGTAAGAGCCGAACAATTTACGAAAAAGTCCCATTGAACTCCTCCAAAACATAATAATTATAGTTATTATACAACATATATACGAAAAATGCTATACCTACCGCAAAAAATTTGCAAATTATTTTCTTATCTCTTGCACGAAACGGGAAAATAGACTATAATAGAAGGCAGATCGACTTGGAGGGTTATTATGCCACATATCAATATCGTACTGCACGAGCCCGAAATTCCCCAAAATACCGGAAATATTGCCAGAACCTGCGCCGCAACGGGCGCTTCGCTACATTTGATCCGCCCGATGGGCTTTACGGTGGATGACAAGAAGCTGAAGCGCGCAGGGCTCGATTATTGGGATAAGTTAGATATCACCTATTACGATGGACTTGATGATTTTTACAGCAAGAATCCCGATGCGAAAATTTATTATTTTACCACGAAGGGACAGCACCTTTATTCGGATATTGCCTACCCCGAGAAGGTTTACATTATGTTCGGCAAGGAAAGTGCGGGACTGCCCGAGGAGCTGCTCTTCCAAAACCCCGACCGCGCCGTTCGCATCCCGATGCGAGAGCATCTGCGTAGCCTGAATCTTTCCAATTCGGTGGCGATCGCCGTTTATGAGATCCTACGGCAATACAGCTTTGACGGGCTTTGCGAAGAGGGCACTTTAACAAAATATGATTGGAACGATGCGCTATGACAGAAGATAAGATCATCATTGCAATGAGCGGCGGCGTTGACAGCGCCGTTGCCGCTTATCTTGCTTCCCGTGGGCGCTGTGCGGCGGGTGTGACGATGGATCTGCGCTCAAGCGGCGTTGGATGTGACGAAACGGCAGAGACTGATATTTCGGGTGCCGCCACGGTCTGCGATATGCTGGGAATTCCCCATTTTGTGGCAGAGCTTGGCGAGACCTTTCGCAAAACCGTTGTTGCTGATTTTATCGCCGCTTATGAGGCGGGCGAAACGCCAAACCCCTGCGTGCTTTGCAACAAGGTGATCAAATTCGGTGCTTTACTTGATTTTGCCACCGAAAACGGATTTGATCGGATCGCCACGGGACACTATGTAAAAATCGAAAAAAACGCCGAAGGTCGCCGTCTGATCCGCCGCGCCGCCGATCTTGGCAAGGATCAGACCTATATGCTGTGGTCGCTTTCACAGGATGTGCTTTCGCGCTGTGAATTTCCGCTTGGAGCGCTTTCCAAGGCAGAGGTCCGCGCGCTTGCGGCAGAATTGAAGCTCCCGATGGCATCCAAGGGCGATAGCCAGGATATTTGCTTTGTTCCCGACGGTGATTATGCCGCTTTTATCGCTCGCACCACGGGAAAAACGCCCGTTCCCGGTCATTTTATTTCTATGAACGGCAGCATCCTCGGGCAGCATAAAGGACAACTCCATTATACCATCGGTCAACGCAAGGGGCTTGGGATTTCGCTTGGGAAACCCGCTTTTGTCGTTGCTAAATCTGCGGAAAATAATACTGTGACCTTGGGTGAGGATGCCGATCTCTTTACCACGCGGCTTGCCGCAAAGCGGATCAATTTCATTCCTTTTGACCGTTTGGATGCGCCGATGCGATTGCTTGCCAAGGTGCGCTACCGCCAGGAAGCTTCACCCGCGCGCGTGGAGCAGATCGGCGAAAACGAGCTGCTCGTCGAGTTTGAAACGCCGCAACGTGCCATCTGCAAAGGACAGTCGCTTGTACTTTACAGTGACGATTACCTGGTCAGCGGTGGCATCATTTCGTAATAAAAAATCACAGCCCCTGTGCCTTTGGCATGGGGGCTGCTTTGTGCTTTTTGGAAAAATGCATCAAGGAGAAAACACCGCACGACGACTCCAAAAAGGATCCTCTAGTGAGTGAACGGGACAGATGCGATTATACGGCACTATATCCATTCCAATGCCGAAATTTTGCTTTGTTTGATAATTTACGGCATAATACGGCTCATTGTTGGTTAAAATGCGTTCTTTATTTGGCACAGCACCGCCATAGGTGTAAGGCGCATCCAGCACCTTGATCTGTCGTGGGAAATGGCGCGACACACGAAGCAGAGCCGTTGTATGGCAGCTCTCCGCGGGGCAGTTTTCGCACGCCACACCACCCTGCTCACAATAGGAAATGCAAATGTGGCAATCGCATCGCTCGGTGGGCTCGGTTCCCTTTTTAAAATACCCCACCTCAGAGCGATCTCCGCGCGGATCAAAGCGGCACGCGTCACCAAGCAGCTTTCCCGAGTCACGGCAGTATCTCACCGCGACCAGGTTATCAGGGGTATCAAATTGGCGCTCTTTCACGCCGCGTATCTCGATAGCCCTTTGCATCAGCTCATCAAAGATCGAAAGCGCAGGGTTCCCCTTCACATCCGATAAGCTATCGGGATATTCATATCCATACCACACACCTGCCAGCAATTCAGGCGTATAACCAATGAACCATTTATCACAGCTGTTGCTTGAGGTGCCCGTCTTCCCCGCCACGTCCACCTTATCCTTCAAGGTGATCGACTTTGCCGTTCCGTTTGCCGTCACCTGCCGAAGCAGCATCGTCATAATCGCAGCATTCTCAGCATCCAGCACTCTTTTTTCGTCGCGTTCTCTTTCAAGCAAAACCTTATCCCCACTGTCAACCACCTTATAAAAGCTGCGTACTCCTTCATACACACCGCCGTTGGCAAGCGCGGTATAGCCGCCGACAAGCTCCGAGAGCGAAACGCCCTCGTGCTGCTGCCCGAGCGCTAATGCTGCGATGCCCGTATCCTTCACGGCATCCAGTGAGCGAAAGCCAAGCTCTTTTGTTAGAAATCGGTAAGCATTTCCTGTGCCCAAGCGCTCCAGCACCGACACACTGACCGTATTGACCGAATGGGTGAGCGCCGCATTGATATTGGTGAGTCCGCGGTAGATATTCGGCGAGTTTTTCGGCCAAGGCGCGCCGTTATCGCGGAATTGCTTTGGCACATCGTCAAAGACCGTGGCATAGGTGATCAGTCCCTTTTGAAAAGCGGGGGCGTATACCGAAAGGGGCTTGATCACCGAGCCCGACGGGCGTTTTGTGTCGGTGGCATAGTTTTGAACACGATTGCTTGACTTTTCACCGACCGCGCCTACAACGGCAAGGATATCCCCGTTTCCGGGATCGACGATCATCATTGCGCTTTGTGCTTTTTTGCCATTCTCGTGCGTTGGAAAATTGCTTGGATCGCGGTAAAACGCCTCGATCTCTGCTTGCAAACGCGGATCGACCGTGGTGTAGATCTTGAGTCCGCCGCAATATACAAGGCGTGAAGCAGCCGCCTCGGTCATACCCTTTTCTGCTACCAGAGCTTTGATCACGTCATTCACGACGAGATCGGCAAACCAGGAATTGACCCGACCTGAAAGTGATTCCTTGCTGACCTTCAATTCAACGTCCTTTGACACCGCTTCCCTGTATTGCGCTTCGCTGATCATCCTCTGCTCATACATTTGGGAAAGGATCACATCGCGGCGCATACGGTTCTGTGCGGGATGCCTTATCGGATCGTACCGACTTGGATTATTGGTGATCGCCGCAATGGTCGCCGCTTCCCCTAATGTGAGGCCCTTCGGTTCCTTTGAAAAATAGGCATTTGCCGCCGTGCGTACCCCATAGCAGTTCTGTGCCAGATTGACCACGTTCAGATATTGCTCCAATATCTGCCCCTTGCTCATTTTCTTCTCTAGCTTTGCCGCACGGATCAGCTCCGAGACCTTGCGGCTTGGGCTCCGCTCGCTGTCACCCGTCAGATTTTTGACGAGCTGCTGTGTGATCGTCGATCCACCGAAATGTGCCTCTCCTTTTTGCAAATAGTCCTTTACAGCCGAAACAGTCCTGAGCCAGTCAATACCGCCGTGATCAAAAAAGCGCTTATCCTCAATCGCGATAAATGCGTTTTTCAGATCGTTTGACATTTCGGACAGCGGACAGTAAAGCGCGTTTTCATATCCGCTGATGCGGTCGCTTGACAGCTCTTTTATATCTCCGTTTTGCTCTTGATCACAATAATACAGCCGCGTGGTGCGATCCACAGCTCCTGTAAAAAACAGCTCCTCATCAAGCTCGGTATCAAGCGACGTTCCTGCCCAGATACCGCCGGCGACAACACCGAGCGAACCCAAGATCAAAAAGGAGAGTGTCAAGGATAAAAGAAAGGTCGCAATTCCCCTCGTTACTTTTTTCAACATAAAAAAACACCCCCGCTCGATCGTAGTTTACGACGAAGCGGGGGTGTCGATGCTTGTTTGTTCATGGTAAAGCGGTGTTTTATTTCAATACCACGTTTTCTTTACCGAGAATGGAAATCAATTCGTTTAAGGTGTAATCGCTGCAATCAAAGCCAAGCGACAGCTTCTGATATGCGGCAGTGGATGCATCATAAACCGAGACGGGCAGCTCACCTTCAAAAATTTCAAGGATATTTAATGCCTTTTTCCATTTCGGATCGCTAAGTGAGGGTACGCGCAAATAAAGGATGCGCGCTTCGCTGATGGGTCTGGATCGCATTGGTACCGCGTTTTGCTTTGCGGCGGGCTTTGCCCGCGCCTCGGCTTCGGGCATCACGCGCGGCGGCGCGTGGTCGTCAAGCAAGGGCTCAAGCGAGGAGATCAGTATCTTCGGGCGCTCCTCCTCACGGATCGAGAGGTTGCCTTCGATGCGAAGCACGGCATCGGCGTGTAGAAAATGCGAATATTGCGCGTAAATTTTCGGGAAAGCGAGACATTCGATCTCGGCATAGCGATCCTCTAAGGTGAGAAACGCCATACGCTCCTCTTTTTTAGTAGTCTTCCCCGTTATTGCCGTGACGATGCCTGCAACGACCACGCGAGCGCGATCGGGCATCAAATAGTCACCCTTTGCATCGGTCTCATAAAGATCCTTGATGCTCATAATATCGGGGGCGGAGAGCGCCTTGGAAAATCCGTCGAGCATATGACCCGAAAAATACATCCCCGCTGCTTCCTTTTCCTGCATCAAAAGATCGTTCAGCTTAAATTCCTGCAATTTGGGATATTCGATCTCGGGGCGCTCGGTCAGCGCTTGCGAGAACATATCAAGCTGCCCCGTCAGATTTGAGCGATTTTTGCTTTGCAGCTGATCCACCATCTGTTCGTAGACCGCCATCAGCTGACTACGGTAAATGCCAAGGTTATCAAATGCGCCTGCCTTGATCAAGGACTCGATCTGGCGCTTGTTAAGGTCGCTTGCGCTCAGACGGTCCAAAAAGTCGTCAAAGGAGCGATATCGGCCGTTTCTGCGGCGCTCGTCAACCACAGCATCCAAAAAGTTTTTACCCACGTTTTTCAGTGCCAGAAGTCCAAAGCGAATATGCTCGCCGCTGACGTGGAACGAAACGTTCGATTGATTGACGTCGGGGGGCAGAACGCGGATGCCTCGCTTGCCCGCTTCTGTGATATATTCCACGATCTTGGGCATATTTCCAAGCTCAGAGGTCAGCAACGCGGCAAAATAGGCCTTTGGATGATGTGCCTTGAGATAAGCCGTGCGATAAGAGATCATCGCATATGCGGCGGCGTGGCTTTTGTTAAAGGCATAATGCGCAAAGTCGGTCATATCGTCAAAGATCGCCTCGGCAACATCATCGGCAATGCCGTTTTTCGCACAGCCCATAAGGAAAGAGCCCTTCTCCGCTTCCATCACGCCTGCCTTCTTCTTTGCCATCGCGCGGCGCACCACGTCGGCGTGCCCGAAGGAATAGCCCGCAAGCTCGCGGAAGATCTGCATCACTTGCTCCTGATAGACCACGCAACCGTAGGTGGAGCGCAGGATCGGCTCGATCAGGGGCGTACGATAGACGATCTGATCGGGATTTTTGCGGTTTTCAATGAACTGCGGGATCGAATCCATCGGGCCCGGACGGTACAGCGCGATCGCGGCAACGATATCATCAAAGTGCGTTGGCGAGAGATTCATCAGCATCTGCCGCATACCGCCCGACTCCAGCTGAAAGATACCCGACGTTTCACCGCGAGCGATCAGTCTGTAGGTCTTTGGATCGTCAAACGGAATTTTATCAATATCAAAGCTCGGATCACTTTCGCGGATCTGCATCACCGCGTCATTGATGATCGTCAGATAACGAAGCGCCAAAAAGTCAAACTTCAAAAGACCCAGATCGGCGATGGTATCCATATCGTACTGTGTCACGACCACGCCGTTGCTGGCACAAAGCGGAACGTAGTGTGAAAGAGGCTTTTCTGTGATCACAACGCCTGCCGCGTGAATCGAGATATTGCGCGGCATTCCCTCCAGCGCCATCGCCAGATCCACAAGCTTCTTGACCTCCGGGCGTGTGTAAAGCGCCTTCAGATCGGGTAGCTTCAGCGCATCCGCAATGGTGATACCAAGCTCGCGCGGGATCGCCTTGGCGACCACGTCCACGTCGCCGTAGGACATACCCAGCGCTCTGCCGACGTCACGGATGGCGGCACGTGCCGCAAGCGTACCGAAGGTCACGATCTGCGAAACGTGATCCTTGCCGTAATGCTCGGTCACATAGCGAATGACCTCATCCCGACGGTTATAGCAAAAATCCACGTCAATATCGGGCATGCTCACGCGCTCGGGATTCAAAAATCGCTCAAACAGCAGATCAAAGCGCAAGGAATCCACATCGGTGATGCCCAGGAAATAAGCAACGATGCTTCCCGCACCCGAGCCACGTCCGGGACCAACGGGGATCTGCTGCGATTTGGCGTAATTGACATAATCCTGCACGATCAGGAAATAATCGGCATAGCCCATAGAATCGATCACAGAAAGCTCGTATTCCATGCGCGAAAGGTATTCTTCTTTGCTATGAACGTTAAAATCGATCAGCCCTGCCGCAATGCGTGCTTCAAAGCCCTTGCGCGCGAGCTGAGACAGATATCCGTAAGCCGTCAGTCCCGCAGGACACGGGAATTTCGGCAAATAGGTCTTGCCAAAATCATAATCGAAGTGGCAACGCTCTGCGATCTTGACACTGTTTTCGATTGCCCCCTTGAAGCGACCGAACATCATTCGCATCTCGTTTGTGTCTTTGTAGTAAAACTCGTCTGTTTCAAATCCGATGGGACGACCGTCGGCAAGCTGGGTATTCATTTGAATACACATCAGAACCGCCTGCGTTTGCGCGTCTTCGCGGCGCAGATAATGACAGTCGTTGGTGGCAACCATAGGCAGATCGCATTCAAGCGCGAGCTTTTCAAGCAACGGCAGGATCTGCTTTTGCTCGGGCAAGTCGTGATCCTGCAATTCAATGTAAAAACGATCTTCACCGAAAATATCGGCAAGCTCCCTTGCCGCGCGGCAGCCTTCGGCAAAATCGCCGCGCACCAAAAGCTGCGGAATGTACCCCGCAAGGCAGGCGGAAAGCGCGATCAAGCCTTCGGAATGCGCGCGCAAAAGCTCCATATCCACACGGGGCTTGGAATAAAAGCCCTCGGTATACGAGCGAGAGACCATTTCGATCAGATTCTGATATCCAACCTCGTTTTCGCACAAAAGGACAAGGTGATACGGACGGGCATCCGAGCTACTTTTGTCAAATCTTGTACGGGGGGCAACGTAGACCTCACAGCCGATAATGGGTTTGATCCCCTCGGCCTTGCAGGCGCGGTAAAAGGCAACCGCGCCGTACATCACACCGTGATCGGTAAGAGCGACCGCATCGTGTCCGCACTCTTTTGCGCGCTTCGGGATCTCGCTGATGCGGCAAGCGCCGTCAAGCAAGCTATATTCACTGTGTAAATGCAAATGGACGAAATCGGACACGGCTTTCCCCTCCTCTCCTGAATTTTTATGTTAAGCTATCCGCAAAAGCAATGATCCTTTGCAATCTGTGATTCAGCCCCGATTTGGTGATGGGCGGATTGTGAAGCTGGGCGAGCTCCAAAAGCGAAATATCGGGGTTTTCCAGGCGCAAGCGCGCCGTTTCGCGAAGCTCCGGCAGCAGCGCATCAAAACGGGCTGCCGCACGGATCTTTTCAATGGCGAGACAGCATCGACGGGCTGCATCCACCGATTTGCTGATGTTGCGTGTCACACAGTTGGTGGCGCGATTTTCTTCATTGCGGATGTCGCGCGCGATCTTGGCATTCATCAAGGCAAACAATGCATTATTGGCGCCAACCGTACTCAAAACCTCTTCAATGACAAGATTTTTCTTGAAATATAGCCCCACGCCGCCTTCAATGTTGCGGATCTTTGGTTTCCAACCCATTTCACTTAGGAAATCGGTCAAAAACGGGATCTTTTCGGCGTTTGCGATCCGAAACTCAAGGTGATACGCCTTCTGTGGGTCGGTCACAGAGCCGCAGGCGACCATCGTCCCTCGCAAGAAATGCGCGCGGCAGGCAGGACAGCAAAACACGGGCGGATTTTTATAAGCAGCATACAGCTTTTCAGAAGCGAAAAGCATCACCGAGCCGTTGAGCAAGGCTTCTCTTTTATATTGCTCCTGATACACTCTTACGCACTCCTTACGTGCCGCGGCGGAGGAAATCACCAAAACAAGGCAGTTTTCTCGCATTTCCCGCAGATCGTACAAGAGTCCTGCCGCATAAGCTTTTTTACAACAGGAACTGTGAGGTGCGCCCTCTATCAATTCTTCTTTTAACGAAAGCGAATAATTCATCTATACTTCAGGAATAAAACGGATCTCGGGGATCGGTCTGAATCCTTTCTCTCTTTCCACTGTATTTTGTATTTCCTCGATCAAGGCGCGCACGTCCGCAGAGGTCGCGCCGCCCACGTTGACGATAAATCCCGCGTGCTTTTTGGAGACCTCCGCACCGCCGATGCGCCTGCCCTTCAGCCCAAGCTCATCCACGATTTTTGATATAGCAATATCGGGATCGGGCTTTCGGAAAACGCTGCCCGCGCTTGGAAATTCAAGCGGCTGGTTGGCTTTACGAAGGCGGTTAGAGCTTCGCATTTCTTCAAAAAGCAGCTTTGGATCAAAGCCCGATCTTAACTTCAGTAAAGCACTTAAAAGTATTGCGTTTTTGTCTTGTAAATAGCTTTTTCGATAAGAAAAGCTCAACTCTTGGTTAAATAAGGTTTTAATTTCTCTTTTTTCGGGAAGCAAGACCTCGGCGCTTTCGACCACATCTGCCATCTCTCCCGTGCTTGTTCCCGCGTTCATAAAGACCGCGCCGCCAAGCGTTCCGGGTATCCCTGCGGCAAAGCAAAGTCCACCAAATCCTTCCCGTGCGGAAAGCGCCGCAAGTCTGCCGAGCGGCACGCCGCAAAGGGCGCGAATGCGGCCATCCGGCAAGGATTGAACCGCGTCCAGATACACCGTGCGGATCAGCACGGTCTCGATCGTTTCGTCTCCGAATAAAACGTTGCTTCCCTTGCCGATCACAGCATAGTCAAGGCCGTATTGCTCACAAAGCACGACCGCCTCGATCAGCTCCCCCGTGCAACGGGGCTCGATCACAAGCGCCGCTTTACCTCCAATGTGAAAGCTCGAAAGGGTCGCCGTTTGTACGTCTGCTTGAAACGCGATCTTCCTTGCTTTTAAAGCTTCCTGAACTCTCGCCCTCACGCGCCAAGGATCAGAGGAACCACGTCCTCCAATCGGGTTACAGTATAGGTGATCTTCATATCGCAAGGCGCTTCTAAGCCGTTTTGGTTCAACCAACAGGTGTCAAGCCCTGCGCCGATCCCACCGCCAATATCGGAGCTCAGTGAATCTCCCACGACCAAGGTGTCCGCGGGGTCGAAATCGGGAATCCTGGCGGCGACCTTCTCAAAGAAAGCTTTGTCAGGCTTTTCCACACCCAGCTCGTCGGAAATAAAAAGCTCATGAAAATAAGGTCTGATGGGCGATTGGTCAAGCCGTCCGTGCTGCACAGAGGCAATACCGTTTGTAATGATATACAGTCTGCAATGCTTTGCAAGTGCGCGGCAGATCTCCAACGCCCCGTCCATCAGAAAGCTCTTTGTCGCAAGCGAAGTAAGATACCGCTCCGCAAGCTGCTCCACATCAAGCGAAAAATTGTAATGATCGCAAAAATCGGCAAATCGAACGGTCCGAAGCTCTGTTTTGGTGATCTCTCCTCGCTCAAGCCGTTTCCATGTAGCGCTGTTGATCTCGCTGTATTTTTTCAGCATAGCCGCATCAGCAGCAACACCCATTGCAGCAAGCGCTTCGCAGAGCGCCGCGGGCTCCGATCGTTTGAAATCCAGAAGCGTTTGATCCGCATCAAACAGGACGGTACGGTAGCGTGGCATACGGGACACCTGCCTTTCTGTCATTATTATATCTCATTCGGCGGTAAATTTCAACTATTCTTGCTAATTCTACAATAAAAAATCTAAAACACCATATTTTCTCTTGCAAATTTTTTTATTATGTTGTATAATATAATTTATAATAAATTATGATGCTGAAAGGATGTGAGATCGTGAACAAGCCCGAGATTCGTATCGGTTTGCTTGGCTTTGGCGCAATGGGCAGAACACACGCCTTTGCCGTGTCTTCCCTCCCCTATTATTGCAACGACCTCCCCTTTCGAACGATCATACAAGGCGTTGCGACCAGAAGCGTGGAAAAATCAAGCGCTGTAGCAAAGGAATACGGCTTTGCCGTTGCCACCGATCGTGAGGACGTGCTGATCAACGACCCCGATATTGACGTGATCGACATCTGCACACCCAATCACCTCCACGCCGATACCGTGCGCCGTGCGTTGGCTGCGGGCAAGCATATCTATTGCGAAAAGCCACTTGCATCCACTTTAGAAGATGCCGAAGAGATCGCGGCACTTGCCGCCAAGACCGACCGCATCTGCACCGTGGTCTTTCACAACCGTCATCTTTCCGCCGTACAGCGCGCAAAGCAGCTGATCGAGGAAGGGCGGCTTGGGCGCATTCTTTCCTTTGATTTTCGCTATTTGCACAATTCCTGCACCGACGTGCAAAAAAATGCGGGCTGGAAGCAGAGTGCCGACGTTTGCGGCAAGGGCGGCGTTCTCTTTGACCTTGGATCGCACATCATTGATCTTGCCGTGTTCCTTTGCGGCAAATTCCGCGCCATCACGGGCACGGAGCAGATCGCCTTCCCCGTGCGCGCAGGGCTGAACGGCGAGCAGTGGCACACCAACGCGCCCGAGGCATTTTATATGCTTGCCGAGACCGAGTCGGGTGCCAAGGGCACGATCACCGCAAGCAAGCTTGCCGTTGGAACAAACGACGACCTTGACTTTGCCGTGTACGGCACCAAGGGCTCGCTTCGCTTTTCTCTGATGGATCCCAATTTCCTTGAATTTTACGACAACGATGCCCCCCACGCGCCTTACGGCGGTATGGGCGGCTTTACCCGCATCGAATGCGTCGGTCGCTACCCTGCCCCCGCAGGTGCGTTCCCCTCGCCCAAGGCACCGCAAGGCTGGCTGCGCGGTCACGTGATGAGTATGTACTCATTTTTAAACGCCGTTTACACGGGCAAGCAAAATGCCCCCACATTTGCAGACGGCGCATATGTGCAGCGTGTGATGGAAACTGCAATGCTTTCCGCCACAGAGGGACGGGAAAGGCTGGTGTCGCCTTGAAGATCCTTGGACTCACCGGACCGTCAGGCGCCGGAAAGGGCGCAGTATGTGATATTTTCAAGACCTTCGGCATCCCATCCATTGATACCGATGCGGTCTATCACCAATTATTGGAAGAGGGCGGCATCATCAAGGACGAGCTTTGCGCCGCGTTCGGACAAAGCATTTTAGACGAAAACGGCAAGATCGACCGCAAAAAGCTCGGCGCCGCCGTTTTCGGAAAAGAAAATACCCCTTCACTTTTGCATACTTTAAATGCGATCACCCATAAATATGTTATGGCAAGAACCCACGGTATGATGCAAACGATCAAGCAAAGCGGTGCTCTCGCAGTCCTCATCGATGCCCCACTGCTTTTTGAAGCAGGCATTGACAAAGAGTGCGATGCGGTCATCGGCGTGCTGGCAGACCGCGAAACGCGGCTTTCTCGCATCACACAGCGCGATCACATCACAGCAAACGCTGCACAGATGCGTATGGATGCACAGAAAAGCGACGACTTTTACCGTAAGGCTTGCAAATACATCCTCGAGAATAATAACGACTATACAGCGCTTGAGGCGCAGATCCGTCGTTTATTAAAGGAGCTCGGGCTGGAGGTATAGGGTGAAAGCAAGCGGCGAAAAAAGCATTATCACAGTTCTTTTGGTGTTTCTGTCTCTGGCGTTGGTTGCGCTGTTTCTGGCGCAAAGCACCGTTGATCTACGGCGCGAGAAGCGAGAAAACACATACGTGCAAACCGCCAAATTTGCCGCCGCTGAATTTAAGATCCCCCTTCCGCTGGTGCTTGCGGTCATCCGCACAGAAAGCGATTTTCGCCCGAATGCCGTTTCCGAGGCGGGGGCGTGTGGGCTGATGCAGCTCCTACCCGAAACCTTTTCGTTTTTGCAAGAAGACGTTTTTGAGGAGGATCTGCCCGACAGCGCGATCTTTGATCCCACCGTCAACATTCGTTACGGCACCTATTATCTTTCTTATCTCTTTGAAAAATTCGGGAATTGGTTCACAGCTCTTGCCGCGTACAACGCAGGTGAAGGGCGTGTCGGAGCTTGGCTAAAGGACAAAGAGCTTGCCCCCGACGGGCATCTTGTGCACATTCCCTTTTCGGAAACCGCCCAATACGTGCAAAGCGCGTTGGAGCACTACGGCACTTACCGAGAAAAATACCCTTAAGGAGTTTACTATGAGTGAAAATAGAACGGCAAAGGAATTAAGCGAGCAGCTTTTCTATCAAAAGAAAAGCGTATATCAAAAAAAAGAAGCAAGTGACATCGACAAGGCATACGACTATGCCAAAGGATATGCGGCGTTTCTGGATGCCGCCAAGACCGAGCGCGAGGCCGTTTGCGAAGCAATGCACCTTGCCGACGCAAAAGGCTTTGTTCCCTACCAATTTGGCGACAAGGTCAAAAAGGGAGGCAAATATTACTACAACAACCGTGGCAAAAGCCTTTATCTCTTCACCGTCGGCGAGGAGCCGTTGGAAAGCGGTATCCGTATCTCTGCCGCGCACATCGACTCTCCCCGACTTGATCTGAAGCAATGCCCCCTGTACGAGGAAGGCGGTATGAGCTTTTTCAAGACCCATTACTACGGCGGCATTCGCAAGTATCAATGGGTGGCAACCCCTCTTGCATTGCACGGCGTGATCGTGAAAAAGGATGGCTCTACCGTTGAAGTCACCATTGGCGAGGACGACAGCGATCCCGTTTTCTATATCAACGACCTGCTTCCCCACCTCGGGCACGAGACCGATCGAAAGCCCATGGGCGAAGCGATTCCCGGCGAAAAGCTGAACATCCTTGTCGGCAGCCGTCCCTTTGATCACAGCGACGACAAGGAGCTGATCAAGCTGAATACGATGATCCTTCTGAACGAAAAATACGGCATCACCGAGGATGATTTTCTCTCGGCAGAGCTTTCTGTCGTACCCGCCTTCAAGGCAAGAGACATAGGCTTTGACCGCTCTCTGATCGGTGCTTACGGGCACGACGACCGCGTTTGCGCTTATCCTGCGCTCTCGGCGATCTTTGACTGTGCCGACTCCAAGCACACGCTGCTATGCGTGCTTGCCGATAAAGAGGAGACCGGCAGCGACGGCAACACGGGTATGAAGAGCGATCTCTTCCTTGATCTGATCAACTCCCTTTCCGCTGCGCTGAATGCCGATCCCGCCTTGGTTCGTGCCAACTCCAAATGCCTTTCTGCTGACGTTTCGGCAGCATATGATCCCAATTTCCCCGACGTATTTGAAAAGCGCAACACTCCCCTGCTCTCGGCAGGCGTTGTACTGACGAAATTTACCGGCTCACGCGGCAAATCGGGCACCAATGACGCGAGCGCCGAGTATATCGGCTGGCTGCGTCGCATTATGGAGGATGCAAGCGTCGTTTGGCAAGCGGGCGAGCTTGGTAAGGTCGATTGCGGTGGCGGTGGAACGGTTGCCAAATACCTTGCCGAGCACAATATCGAGACCGTTGACCTTGGTGTCCCCGTGATCTCGATGCACGCGCCCTGCGAGGTGATCGCAAAGGTCGATCTTTATGAAGCATATCGCGCCTTCTGCGCATTTTGCCTTGCCTGATGTTTGATACGTTAAACACCATTGAGGCACGCTTTTTGGAGCTGGAAGCCAAAAGCGCGGATCCCAATTTCTTATCAGACAGTCAGACTGCTGCCGCCTTGATGAAGGAATACAGACAGATTGAGCCAACCGTTCTGAAGCTGCGCGAATGGCGCAAATTCAAAAAAGAGGCAGAAGAGGCAAAATTTCTTTCGGAGATCGAGCAGGACGGTGAGCTGTTGGCACTTGCCGATGCCGAATATAAAAGCTGTATTGCCGCTTGCGAGGCGCTGGAAGCAGAGCTTCGCGTGATGCTGATACCCCGTGACCCCAACGATGACCGAAACGTTATTGTCGAGATCCGCGCGGGGGCGGGCGGCGAGGAGGCGGCGCTGTTTGCCGCCGTACTATACCGTATGTATGCGATGTATGCCGAGGCGACGGGCTTTCGCACCGCGCGGCTTGGCGCCAACGAGACCGAGCTTGGCGGCTTTCGCGAGATCGCCTTTTCCGTCGAAGGTGACGGCGCTTATTCCAGGTTTAAGTTTGAATCGGGTGTACATCGTGTGCAACGCGTGCCCGTAACCGAATCGCAAGGACGTATCCAAACCTCGACCGTCACGGTCGCAGTACTCCCCGAAGCGGAGGAAGTCGAGGTCGAGATCCTGCCCGCAGACATCAAAATGGAGTCCTGCAAGAGCTCGGGCGCGGGCGGTCAGCACATCAATAAGACCGAATCTGCCGTACGTCTCACGCATCTACCAACAGGTATCGTTGTCGAATGTCAGGAGGAGCGCAGTCAGTTCAAAAACCGCGATAAAGCGATGAAAATGCTGCGCGCAAGGCTTTATGACATCAAGCAACGCGAGCAAAACGAGCAGATCGCGGGCTCACGCCGCGCACAGGTCGGTACGGGTGATCGCAGCGAGCGCATCCGCACCTATAATTATCCGCAAAACCGCGTGACCGATCACCGTATCGGACTCACGCTCTATCACCTTGAAAAAATGCTGAACGGCGATCTGGACGAGCTGATCGATGCACTGCTCACCGACGAGACCGCCAAAAAAATGCAGAACGATTAAAGGAGTCACCCGTGGAAACCAAAATTTATCAAGTGAACTCCAACAATGACACCGCCGCCATAAAGGATGCCGCCGATATTCTGCGGCGGGGCGGACTTGTGGTCTTTCCCACCGAGACCGTTTACGGGCTTGGCGGAAACGCCACCGACCCCGAGGCGGCAAAGGCGATCTATGCGGCAAAGGGTCGTCCTTCGGACAACCCCCTCATCATTCACGTGGCAAGCCCCGAGGATGCAGAACCCTACGCCGTCACAAGCGATGCGTATTACCGTCTGGCAAGGCGATTTATGCCCGGCCCACTCACGGTGATCCTGCCGAAAAAGGATACGATCCCCCTTTCCGTCACAGGTGGACTTGAAACGGTTGCGGTCCGCTGCCCCGCGCATCCGGTGGCACAGGAGCTGATCAAGGCGGCGGGGCTGCCGATCGCGGCACCCTCTGCCAACCGATCGGGCAAGCCCTCACCCACCTGTGCCGCGCACGTCATCGAAGATCTGCTCGGACGGGTAGATGTGATCCTGGACGGCGGTGATTGCGAGGTAGGGCTTGAATCCACCATCGTCAAATTGGATGGTGAGAGTGGCGTTCTGCTGCGCCCCGGTGCCATTACACCCGAGGACCTCGAAAGCGTGCTTTCCGATCTCTCCATCTCCCCTGCTGTCACGGCGGCTCTGCGCGAGGGTGAGCGCGTGCTTTCCCCCGGTATGAAATACCGCCATTATGCGCCAAGCGCGCCACTGACACTGCTTGAGGGCGAGGAGGATGCCGTTCGCGCGTTCCTTATTGAAAAAGCCAATGATCATAGCATCGGCATTCTCTGCTTTGAGGAGGAGCTCCCTCTGATGCCCGAAGGCGCAAGCCTTTTTCCCGTTGGCAAGCGCGCCGATCTTGAAGCGCAGGCACATCGCCTGTTCTCAGCTCTTCGCGATGCCGATCATGCATCTCATATCCGTCAGCTTTATGCTCATCTCCCGTCCAAAACGGGACTTGGACTTGCTCTGTATAACCGCGCGATCCGCGCCGCGGCTCATACGATCCT
This sequence comes from Clostridia bacterium, assembly GCA_017625065.1. GTDB lineage: Bacteria > Bacillota > Clostridia > Oscillospirales > CAG-272 > Firm-07. The sequence goes on from JAGALS010000044.1 coordinate 54,217, forward strand.
TCATATAGACCGAACATAAACCGAAAGGAAGTTTAAGATGGCAAAGAAAAAGAATTCTCCCGTCACCGAATACTCCCGCATCATTCCCGCTCCATCCACGCCGCAGCCCATCACGGAGACCATTGAGAAGAACTACATGCCCTACGTTATGAGCGTGATCATCTCCCGTGCGATCCCCGAGATCGACGGTCTCAAGCCCTCGCACCGTAAGCTTTTGTACACGATGTATAAAATGGGACTTTTGACAGGCGGTAAAACCAAAAGCGCCAACGTTGTTGGACAAACGATGAAGCTCAATCCTCACGGCGATGCCGCGATCTATGATACCATGGTGCGTCTGACGCGCGGTCACGCGGCGCTGCTTCACCCTTTGGTAGACTCTAAAGGAAGCTTTGGCAAGCAGTATTCCAGCGACATGAAATGTGCCGCCTCCCGTTACACCGAAGTGAAACTGGACGGCATTTGTAACGAGCTCTTTTCGGGCATCGATCGCGATGCCGTGGATTTCATAGACAACTATGACAACACCATGAAAGAGCCCGTGCTGCTTCCCACCACCTTCCCCAACGTGCTTGTCACGCCAAACATGGGTATCGCGGTCGGTATGGCATCCAATATCTGCTCGTTTAATCTTGCCGAGGTCTGCGACGGCGCCATTGCCCTTCTCCGCAACCCCAAAACCAGCATTGAAAAGATCCTGGATCTGATCAAGGCACCCGATTTTTCGGGCGGCGGCCTGATCATTTACGACCGAGATCAAATGCGCAAGATCTACGAGACCGGTCAAGGCCCGATCCGCATCAGATCACGGTATAAATATGATAAGGAAGAAAACTGCATCGATATTTTGCAGATCCCCTATTCCACCAGCATCGAGGCGATCCTGGACAGCATCGCTTCACTTGTGAAGGAAGGAAAGATCAAGGAGATCAGCGATTTCCGCGATGAGATCGACCTCAACGGCTTCAAGCTGACACTTGACCTCAAAAAAGGAACCGATCCCGACAAGCTGATGAACAAGCTCTTCAAGCTCACGCCTCTTGAGGATAGCTTCAAGTGCAACTTTAACGTTCTGATCAACTCTACCCCTCGCCAGCTCGGTGTAGTGGACATTCTGAAGGAATGGATCCTATTCCGCACCGAATGTGTGCGCCGCGAGCTGCGTTTTGACCTGCAAAAGAAAAAGGACCGTCACCATCTTCTCACAGCCCTTGGAAAAGTCTTGCTGGATGTCGACAAAGCTGTGCGCATTATCCGCAAGTCCGAAACCGATGAGCAGGTCATCACCGACCTGATGACGGGCTTTGAGATCGACGAAAAGCAGGCAGAATACATTGCCAACATCAAGTTGCGCAACCTGAACAAAAAATACATGCTGAACTGCGTTCAGGAGATCGAGGAGCTGAGAGCCGCCATTGCGGATATCGAGGCAACGCTTGCCGACGAGCTCAAGCTCCGCGCAAAGATCGCCGAGCAACTGACCGAGATCAAGAAAAAATACGGCAAGCCCAGACAGTCACAGCTGCTTTTCGCTTCCGATATTGAAGAGGTCGTTGAAGAAGATACGGTTGAAAATTATCCCGTTCGCTTGGTGCTGACCAAGGAAGGTTATTTCAAGAAGATCACCTTCCAATCCCTGCAAGGCAGTGCAAGGATCGGTAAGGATGAGCAAAAGCTCAAGGAGGGCGACGAGATCAATCAGATCTTCGATGCCGAAAACAAGGACAATTTGCTGATCTTTACGGACAAGGCGCAGGTCTATCGTGTTGAAGTCGATACCTTTGATGTGACCAAAACCTCCGCTATGGGCGTTTTCCTGAACGCGGAGCTGAAAATGGACAAGGATGAGCACCCCCTCTTTATGAAGGTACAAAACACCTATCCCGAGGGCGAAAATATGGTCTTTGTCTTCGAAAACGGCAAGGGCGTGCGTACACCCATTACGGCTTATGAGACAAAGGGCAACCGCCGTAAGCTGACAAATGCTTACTCCTCCAATTCCCCCATTGTCGGCATTTTCTATGAGGTGGAAAAGAACCCCTTCGAGATCATGCTGCTCTCGGATGCCGACCGCGCCATTGTCATCAAATCTTCGCTGATCCCCTTTATGCCGACACGCGCTTCGGGAGGCATCACACTGATGAGCTTTGGCCGCAAGGAGAAAAAAGTCGTTTCTGCCCTTTCCAACTTTATAGATGTTTACGGTGATCCCAAGGGTTACCGCAAATATAAAGTCCCCGCTACGGGGGTATTGCTCAACGATAAAAACGTAGAGGCAATGCAATTATCTATGGATGACAAAATTTAAGGAGATACATGAAAATGAGTAAAAAAAGCAAAAAGTTAGCAGTCCGTATTCTGGCTTGGATCCTTGCAATCCTGATGGTGGTCGGCCTTGCCGTATTGACCGTTCAGATGATCATTGTAAACATCGAAGAGAAAAAGGCTGAAGAGGAAAAAGCACAAAAAGAACAGCAAGAACAGACCGAGGGCGGCGAAGACGATCACGACCACGATCACGACCATTAAAAAATCCAACGGCAGAAGCTGAATGTCAGCTTCTGCCGTTGGATTTTTCTTCTTAACAACGTCTTATTATACCCAAAACATACCCCGTATGTCAATGCTTTTTCAAGAAAAAAACGAGAAAAAGTAAAAGCTTTTTTCTAAAGATAAAACTTTTGAAAAAATTTGTCAAAAATGCTTGACTTTTGCTTTTTGGCGTAGTATATTGAAGGCACAACCGAAAAGGAAGGTCGCGATTCCTTCGTGAACGCGATACAAGGACTATGTCACTCAATTTTTTGATCAATCAACACTTGGATGAAAAACAAAGCGCGGCGCTCGTTGCCGAGAGCCGTGAGGATGATCCCATTTTGTATGCGATCATTGGCGAGATCTCGCAGGATAACCGTTACGTCACCACCGCGCTGGCGGTCACCCACTCCTCTTTGTTTACCTTTGATTTTGAAAACGAAAAGGTCACGGGACGCATCGCCATTTCTGATATTAGCAAGATCTTCACGAAGCGTATGTACGGCAACGGATTGCTTCGTGTTAAAACCAATGACGGTCAGCTTCACGATCTGTTTCGCTTTACCTTTACCGTCGCAGGGCTTTGCGATGCCGTAGTCGCTTATGTGCAGGGTCTGCAGAGTGGCGAAACGATAGAGGAAGAAATGAAGGCGATCGACGGTGCTTACGAAAAGCTGCTTTCGGTCTGCCCCAAGTGCGGTCGCACCCTTTCCGCCCCCGGTGTTCCCTGCATCGGATGTATGAACAAAGGAAAGCTGCTCAAAAAACTCGGCGCTTATCTAAAGCCCCAAAGCGGCATTTTGCTCCTTTCCGTATTCCTATCGCTGTTCACAACATCCTTGCATTTACTGCCACCTTTTCTGACCAAAACGCTGGTCGACGACATTCTGCCAAGCTTTGACACGAAAGCGCTTCTGATCGTTTCCCTTTTGCTTGTCGCCGTTTATGTGTGTCGCTTCAGCCTTTCGGCTGTTCGCGGCTATTTGATGCGTATATCGGGCGATCACATCGTTGCGAATATCCGTCGCGACGTTTACGAAAAAGCGCAGCATTTGCCAATGCGCTTTTACGACAAGACCTCGACGGGCGCCGTCATCAACCGCATCAGCACGGATACTGCCACCCTGCAGTCATTTATGCTGCGCGTTACGCAAGACGTGATCGTGCAGGCATTCAGAATGGCTGGTATCATTATCGTGATGATGATTATGGATCCCCGCCTGACACTTCTGTCGCTTTGCCCCGTTCCGATCGTTGTGATCGGCTCACGCATCTTCCGCAAAAAGATCGCGCCCTTCTACCGCCGCATCTGGCGCCGCTCTTCTGCGGTCACCTCGGTCCTCACCGACACCATCCCCGGCATCCGCGTGATCAAATCCTTCACCAATGAGAAAAACACCGCCAAGCGCTTTTCCGATTGTGTTGAGGAATGGCGCGTGACCGATAGCAAGGCGGGCAAGATCCTAAACGCCTACCCCGCCATCGTCAATGCCTTGATCTCTTGCGGTACCGTTGTGATCTGGGGCTTTGGCGGCAGTATGGTCATTCAGAATCTGCAAAGCGGCAATACCGGCGCTTTGACCATCGGCTTGCTTGTTTCCTTTATTTCCTATGCTTCGATGTTTTACGAGCCCGTCAACTTCTTCGCCAACTTCTCCGACTCCACCCAAAGTGCCATGGCATCCGCTGAGCGCATTATGGATATTCTGGACGCCGAGCCCGAGCACGACTTCGGCAAGGGCAACACCGATGCCGATCTTGGCGGTCGGATCGAGTTCAAGCACGTCAACTTCTCGTTCGACCGTACCAAAAAGGTTCTCAAGGACATCAATCTTGTCATTGAACCGGGCGACATCGTCGGTATCGTCGGCACAACGGGATCGGGCAAATCAACGCTTGTCAACCTTCTTTTGAGATATTACGACCATTACGACGGTGAGATCACCATCGACGGTGTGGACATCCGCGATATCGATATGCATTATTACCGTTCGCGCATCGGTTACGTGCAGCAAGAGCCGATGATGTTCCACGACACCATCTACAATAACATTTCTTACGGTGATGACTCCTTCCTTGCCGATGAGGTCATCAATGCCGCAGACGTAGCGAACGCCCACGAATTTATCGTACGTCAACCCGATGGCTATGATTCGATGCTTGGCGAGCGCGGTGTAGGACTTTCGGGCGGAGAGCGCCAACGTATCTCGATCGCACGCGCTATGCTCCGCAATCCCAGAATGCTTGTTTTTGACGAAGCAACTGCTTCTGTTGACTCCGAAACCGAGCATCTGATCCAGGAAGCGATCGAAAACCTGATCACAGGGCGCACCACCATTATGATCGCCCACCGTCTGTCTACCCTTTCCAAGGCAAATAAGATCGTTGTAGTGGATAACGGCAACATCATTGAATGCGGAACGCCGCAGGAGCTTATGGAGCTGAAGGGCAAGTATTACAGACTTGTTGAGATCCAATCCATGTCGGACAAAGCGGCTGAAATTCGCCGTGCCGAGCGCTTTGAATAAGGAGAACTGATATGGCACGCATTTATATTGATCAATACACAGGCAGGATCAGCCGCAGCGATATATATTTGGTCACGCTTACCTTAAAGGACGGCACGGTCATTCGGGATCTTGAACCCCGCAAGCTCTTCCCTATCACCAATTCCAATATGTATATCACATTGCTCGACAGCGAGGAAAAAGAGGTCGCGTTCGTGCGCGACCTTGAGGAATTGGATGCGGATTCCGCGGCTGCTTTAAAGGAATGCTTTAAGGAGTATTACCGCATCCCGCAGATCACAAAGCTCATTTCCAGCGATGAAAAATTCGGCGCCTTGACCTGGAGAGTCGAAACCGATCGCGGCACCGTTTCCTTCCGCATCCGCAACCGTCACAGCGACATCAAATGTATGAACGGGAATCGGATCCTGGTCCGCGATACCAACGATAACCGCTATGAGATCCCCGATTATACGGCAATGGATGCTCACAGCCGACATATCCTGTTTTCCTATCTTTAAACCAAAAGACCTTCGGGCGACTGCAGTCGCCCGAAGGTCTTTTCTTTATTTATCAGAATGCGATCTTCTTTTCGATATAATCCTTCAGCTCGGAGATCGGGACGCGGACCTGCTCCATCGTGTCGCGATCACGGACGGTGACACAGTTGTCGGCTGCCTTCTCGGCATCGCCAACTGTCTCAAAGTCAACGGTCACGCAAAGAGGTGTGCCGATCTCGTCCTCGCGGCGGTAGCGCTTACCGATCGAGCCGGTCTCGTCGTAATCCACGGCGAAGTACTTGGCAAACTCGTCACGAATCTCCAAAGCCTTGTCGGACAGCTTCTTGGAAAGCGGAAGCACTGCAACCTTGTAGGGTGCGAGAGCTGGATGCAGGTGCAACACAACGCGCACGTCGTTCTTCTCTGCATCGATCACTTCCTCGTCGTAAGCATCAACAAGGAACGCAAGAGCCACACGGTCAGCACCAAGAGAAGGCTCAACAACGTAAGGCGTATAGCGCTCGTTCGTTTCGGGATCGAAATAGGTCATATCCTTACCCGAATGCTTTGCATGCTGGGAAAGGTCGTAGTCGGTACGGTCAGCAACGCCCCAAAGCTCGCCCCAGCCGAACGGGAACAGGAACTCGAAGTCGGTGGTACCCTTGGAGTAGAAGGCAAGCTCCTCGGGATCGTGGTCGCGCAGACGGAGGTTCTCCTTACGCATACCAAGGTCAAGCAGCCACTTCTCGCAGAAGTTTCTCCAATAGTTGAACCATTCAAGGTCGGTGCCGGGCTTGCAGAAAAATTCCAGCTCCATCTGCTCGAACTCACGGGTACGGAATACGAAGTTACCGGGTGTGATCTCGTTGCGGAAGGACTTACCGATCTGACAAACGCCGAAGGGCAGCTTGCGACGGGTGGAGCGTTGAATGGCGGGGAAATTGACAAAGATGCCCTGTGCCGTTTCGGGACGGAGATACACGGTGTTGGTGTTATCCTCGGTGACACCGATAAAGGTCTTGAACATCAGGTTGAACTTCTTGATGGGGGTGAAATCCTGCTTGCCGCACGTGGGGCAGACGATGCCCTTCTCTGCGATATATTCGGACATCTGCTCGAAGGTCCAGCCGGCGGGATTGTCTTCAAGCCCGTTTTCGAAGGCGTATTCCTCGATCAACTTATCCGCGCGGTGACGCGCCTTGCATGCCTTGCAGTCCATCAGGGGATCGGAAAATCCGCCCACGTGACCGGAAGCCACCCATGCCTCGGGGTTCATAATGATCGCGCTGTCAAGCCCGACGTTGTAGCGGCTCTCCTGCACGAATTTCTTCCACCACGCCTTTTTGACGTTATTCTTGAACTCAACGCCAAGAGGGCCGTAGTCCCAAGAGTTGGCAAGGCCGCCATAGATCTCGGAGCCGGGGAAGATAAAGCCGCGATTTTTACAAAGGGCTACGATTTTGTCCATTGTTTTGTCCAGATTGTTCATAGCATCTCCTAATAATATAAATATGAATTTATTTTACTCTCCAGACAGGGTTTTGTCAAGAGAAACAGACGATTTATTCCGATAAATCGGCAAGCTTCGCGCCGACAAAGGATAAAAGGTCGCAAACACGCAGCAAAAGCTGTGCGCCGCGCACACCCGCGCTGACGGTGATCTTTTCAAAATCCCCCGCCGTTTGGTGTACATAAGTCGGGAACTGCTTTTTCATTCCAATGGGCGAGCAGCCGCCGCGGATATAGCCCGTGAGTGAGAGCAGGTCCTTCACGTGGATCATTTCGATCCTCTTATTACCTGTCACGCGTGCCGCTTTTTTCAGGTCGATTTCAAGATCCACGGGCATGCAAAACACCACGGGGCCCGTTTTGTCGCCTTTTGCCACAAGTGTCTTAAAGACGATCTCGTGGGGTAACCCGATCTCGTCGGCGATGTGCCGTCCCGAAAGGTCGTTTTCGTCCACCACGTATTCAAAGACCTCATAGGGGATCTTTGCGGCATCCAAACGCCGCATCGCGTTGGTCTTATTCTTCATCGGTAGCATTTCCCTTCTTCGATCATTTCAGCAGCCGCCTGTGTCTGCGTCTGCGTCACCGAAAGTCCGCCAAGAATACGCGCCACCTCCGCTATGCGTCCCTTTTCATCAAGGAGCTGCACCTGTGTGAAAGCACGATCATTTTTTTCAAGCTTGGAGATCTTGTAGTGAGCGCTTGCCAGCGAAGCGATCTGCGCCGAGTGTGTGATGCAGATCACCTGGGTGCTTTTGCCGATCTCGGCGAGCTTGATGCCGATCTTACGCGCGGTCTTGCCCGAAATACCCGTATCAACCTCGTCAAACACGGCGGTCTTCACGCCATCCCTGTCATTGAGGACGCTGCGAAGCGCCAGCATAATGCGGGCAAGCTCGCCACCCGAGGCGATCTTGGAAAGCGGGGCGAGAGGATCGCCGGGGTTTGTGGAAATGCAAAACTCGATCCTGTCGTTTCCCGTCGGCGTGAAGGTATCGCCCTGTGTAACGGCGATCTCAAAGCGGACCGAGGGCATATCAAGGAATGCAAGCTCGGCTTGCACCCTCTCGCTCAAAGCTCTTGCCGCGGCGCATCTGCTGTCGTGCAGCGTCAGGGCAAGCGCCTTCAATTTTTGCTCTAATTCACGGATCTCGCCGCCAAGGCGCGCTTCCTCCTCATCGGAATGCTCCAAGGTGGAAAGCTTTTTCGCCGCCTCCTCGCGAAAGGCAAGGATCGCTTCGATGTCCTCACCGTATTTGCGGCGCAGCTTCGTGATCGTATCCAAGCGCCCCTCGACCTTATTCAAGGCGACGGTGGGATCGCCCTCCGTATCTGCTGCAAGATCGCGCGCGGTATTGGCGATGTCTTCCGCCTCATAGCGCATATTCATCAGCTTTTCAGCCGCTATGGCAGCGTCGGGGATCACAGACGAAAGCTGCCGCATCGACTGTGCCGCACGCTCCAAAATCAGGGCGGCAGAGCCCTTTTCGCTGCCGTACAGCACATGATAGGTAAATTCTGCCTGCTTGGTGATCTTTTCGGCGTTTTGCAGCTTGGCGCGGCGCACAAGCAGCTCCTCCTCCTCGCCCTTTTTCAGGCGCGCGGCGTCGATCTCACCGATCTGAAAGGATAAGATATCCCGCAGACGGTTCAGCTCGGCACCGTCACGGTGCAAGGCGGAAAGCGCCGCCCTTGCTTCACGTAGCGCGGTATATACTTCCTCGTAGGATTTTAAGGTTTCATCTAAATCGGAAACCGAGTCCAAAAGCTTTGCCTGCACCTCGCGGCGCAGCAAAAGCTGGTTATCGTTTTGCCCGTGAATGCTGACCAAAAAGCCCGAAAGCTCACGCAGCATGCTTTGCGGTATCACACGTCCGTTCAAGCGGTTTTTGACCTTTCCGTCAACGCAGAGCGTACGTTGCAGCAAGAGCTCGTCCTCAATTTCAAGTCCCGCCTCGCGCAAGTAGGAAAGGCAGTCCTGCCCAAGATCGGTAAAGACACCGCTTACAGTAGCTTGCTGCTCGCCCGTGCGGATCAATTCCCGTGACGGCTTACCGCCGAGCAAAAACGAGAGAGAGTCGATCATCACCGATTTGCCCGAGCCCGTTTCGCCCGTGATCACCGAAAGCCCACTTGAAAAATCCACGTCCAAGGACGAGATCACCGCCATATTCTCAATATGCAGAGAATCTAACATAGGGCTTATCCTTTCATCATAATGCGAATACGCTCACTGAAATTCTTTGCCGAGTGGTCGTTGTGCGTAGCGACCAGAATGGTATCGTCGCCCGCTACGCAGCCAAGGACCTCCGCGATGGCAAGATTGTCAATACCGCTTGCAACGGCGTTGGCAAGCCCAGGGAAGGTCTTGATGACCACGATGTTTTGAGCGTGCTCGACCGAGGTGATAGAATCAACGAGCGCACTGTTGAATTTCATACCGCCCGCCATATCCTCCTTTTTCGGGGCGACGTAACGGTAGGTGCCCTTGCCTGTCAGGACTTTACTTAATTGCAGCTCGCGAATATCGCGGGAGATCGTTGCCTGTGTGACGTTAAAGCCCTCGACCATCAAGCGTTCGATCAGATCGTCCTGCGTTTCAACGTGATAACGGTGAACGATCTCTAAAATCTTTTTTTGTCTGTTGACCTTCATACTCTACCCTCGTAATTCATTTTTTGCTGTAATCTGTTGTAAAAGCCGCCCTTACGGATACGGATCAGCTTGGTCGTCATTTTGGAACGCGTGACGCGCACGGTATCGCCCCGATAGATCTCAAAATTGATGCGCCCGTCCACGGTCAGATAAAGCATTTTTTCACGCTGACAGATGTTTTTGATCTCAAGCGTGGCATCATCGCGGAAAACCAGCGGACGCGTGGTCAGCGAATGGGGACAAACGGGCGTGACCACAAGAGAGGGTAAGTGAGGATCGATCACAGGACCGCCTGCGGACATGGAATAAGCGGTGGAGCCGGTCGGCGTTGCGATGATCAAGCCGTCCGCGCGGTAGGTGGAAACCTTTTCCCCACCCTCGTAAAGCTCAATATCCACGATACGCGCCACCGATCCGTTGGAGATCACCGCATCGTTGAGAGCAAAGGATTCCCCTTTCAGACCTCCCGTTTGCGTGTGAACGCTGACCGAAAGCATCGCGCGCTCGTCGATCTCACATTCGTCCTTCACGACACGTTCAAGCAGATCA
>JAGALS010000045.1 GCA_017625065.1 Clostridia bacterium
CGGGTATCCCGGCGGTCAGATCCTCAACGTATATGACAGCCTGTATAAGTACCAACATGAAATCAACCACGTATTGACCGCCCACGAGCAGGGTGCGGCACATGCGGCTGATGGATATGCGAGAACCACCGGAAAGGTCGGCGTGGTGATCTCCACCTCCGGCCCGGGTGCTACCAACCTGGTTACGGGAATTGCAACCGCCTATCTGGATTCAATTCCCATGGTTGCCATCTGCGGAAACGTTCCGACCACACAGATCGGTACAGACAGCTTCCAGGAGATCGACATTACGGGTGTGACGCTTCCCATCACCAAGCACAACTACTTTGTCAGCAACGTGGAAGATTTAGCGGACACCATCCGAGAGGCGTTCAAGCTTGCTAAATCGGGCAGACCGGGACCTGTGCTGATCGACGTGCCCAAGGACGTGCAGATGGCAATATGCGAATATGAAGCGCAGGCTCCCGTAGAAAAGGACCCACCCTTTGCCGCAAAGGACGTTCGTGTTGAAGAAGCGGCAGAACTCATCAATGCGGCCAAGCGTCCCTTTATATATTTTGGCGGTGGTGTGATCACATCGAATGCACAGGATGAGGTTTTAGCTCTCGCACAAAAGATCGATGCGCCCATCGGTTGCTCCTTAATGGGACTGTCGGCAATCCCGACCGATCATCCGAGATTTCTCGGGATGCAGGGGATGCACGGTCACTACGCGTCCTCCATGTCCATGCACAATGCCGATGTCATTCTCTCTCTTGGCGTTCGTTTTAATGACAGAGTTACGGGCAACCGCACGAAATTTGCCACGGGTGCCAAGATTGTTCACATCGACGTGGACGGCTCGGAGCTGAACAAAACCGTCAATTCGGTCTGCGGTCTGCGAGGAGACGTAAAGCTGACCTTGCAAAAGCTTCTGCCTCTTCTGAATCCAGGCGAAAAGCCCGATTGGATGGCGAAGGTAAACGCGTTCCGCGAGGAAGAAGAAACATATCTTGACAATCGTGAGGGACTCACCCCCCGCAGAGCGATTTTGACCCTGAACAAGTACCTCGGTGCGAACACCGCCGTTTGCACCGACGTGGGCCAGCACCAGATGTGGGCGGCGCAAAACCTTAACTTCAAAACCGCAAGACGTTTTGCGTCCAGCGGCGGTCTTGGAACGATGGGGTACGGCTTCGGCGCGGCGATCGGTGCGGCGTACGGTACGGGTGAGCGCAGCGTACTCATCACGGGTGACGGCAGCTTTGGGATGAATCTGAACGAGCTTGCAACCGCTGTTCGCTACGGTGTTCCCGTGGTGGTCATCATTATGAATAACGGCGTGCTGGGTATGGTTCGCCAATGGCAAACGCTCTTTTATGATAAACACTATTCAAACTCCGTGCTTGAGCGAAAGACTGATTTTGCCGCCTTTGCCAAGTCCTTTGGCGCTAACGGCGAAGCAGTTGCGACTCCCGAGCAACTCGATGCGGCACTCGGCCGTGCATTTGCATACGAAGGCCCTTACATCATTGATTGCAAGATCGACAAGGACGAATTTGTTCTTCCCATGCTCCCGCCCGGCGGCAGTATGGATGATATCATCACGAAATTGGAGGTGGAATGATGAACCGATATACGTTAGCGGTGCTCGTCCGAAATCAATTCGGTGTGCTCAACCGACTGACAAGCATGTTCCGCCGCCGTCAGTTCAATATCAGCTCCATTACGGCAAGCGAGACCGAGTCGGGAGAGTATTCCCGCATCACCTTCAGCTTTGACGGCGAGGAAAACGGCAAGGTTCAGCTTGTCAATCAGCTCTATAAATTGCCCGATGTTTGCTCCATCAAGGAGCTGACGGCGACCAACTCGCTCAGCTGTGAGTTAATGCTGATCAAACTGAAAAACGATCCCGCCACCCGTGATGAGATTCACGCGGCGGCAGAAGCGTTCAAGGCGGAAACCATTGACTACACCAAGGATTCCATCGTCCTTCGAGTCATCGGCAACAGCACGAAAATGGATGATTTTATTTCCCTCATGCGGGATCATACCATTCTGGAGATCTGCCGCACGGGCACGGCCTCCATTGAAAAAGGCGGCGCAACCCTCCGCCAAAACCTGAATCTGTAACAAAAATTCTCACTGTACGGGGACCGACCCCGACGGTCCCTTCCCACATCCCCAAAACAAAACAAATATTTTTATGAAAGAGGTATCATACCATGGCAAACAGAATTTTCTACCAGCAGGATTGCGATCTCCAGAAGCTGAACGGCAAGACCGTTGCGATCATCGGTTACGGCTCACAGGGACATGCCCACGCCCTCAACCTGAAGGACAGCGGTGTCAACGTCGTTGTCGGTCTTTACGAAGGCTCCAAGAGCTGGGCAAAGGCTGAGGCACAGGGACTCAAGGTTATGACATCGGCAGAAGCAACAAAAGTTGCTGACATCATCATGATCCTCATCAACGATGAGAAGCAGGCGGCTCTATACAAGGAGTCTATTGAGCCTAACCTGACCGAGGGCAAAACTCTTGCGTTTGCTCACGGCTTCAATATTCATTTCGGTTGCATCAAGCCCCCCAAGAACGTCAACGTCATTATGATCGCGCCCAAAGGCCCCGGTCACACGGTTCGCTCCGAGTATCAGGCGGGCAAGGGCGTTCCTTGTCTGATCGCGGTTGAACAGGATGCAACAGGAGACGCTTGGGATCTCGGCCTTGCCTACGCTCTCGGTATCGGCGGCGCAAGAGCAGGCGTGCTGGAGACTACCTTCCGTACCGAGACCGAGACCGACCTGTTCGGTGAGCAGGCTGTGCTTTGCGGCGGTGTTTGCGCACTGATGCAGGCAGGCTTTGAGACCCTTGTTGAGGCAGGCTACGACCCCAGAAACGCATACTTTGAGTGCATCCACGAGATGAAGCTGATTGTTGCCCTCATTTACCAGAGCGGCTTTGAGGGCATGCGTTACTCCATTTCCAACACCGCCGAGTACGGTGACTATATCACCGGTCCGAAGATCATCACTGCCGAGACCAAAAAGGCAATGAAAAAAGTGCTTGCCGACATTCAGGACGGTACCTTTGCAAAGGACTTCCTGCTTGACATGTCCGATGCGGGCGCACAGGTGCACTTTAACGCAATGCGCAAGATCGCATCCGAGCATCCCTCCGAGGTTGTTGGTAAGGACATTCGTAAGCTGTACAGCTGGAGTGACGAGGATAAGCTCATCAACAACTGATTTTAAACAAAACCTCTTTGATCCCCGTTTTCCGCTTACATGCGGAAAACGGGGAAAGGAGCTTTTCAATGCAGGGCGAGGGCTTTGCTCGAACCCCCAAAAAGGCATTGCGAGCAAGGCTCTCGCATTGCATTGAGGCTTCGGAAATTTTTAGAATAAGGAAGATAAGAAAATGATCAAAGATACAATCGTAAACGGCTTTCAAAATGCGCCGCACCGTTCGCTTTATCATGCGTTGGGACTGACCGACGAGGAGCTTTCCCGCCCCTTGATCGGCATTGTCAGCTCGTATAACGAGATCGTTCCCGGACACATGAATCTGGATAAGATCACCGACGCGGTCAAGCGCGGCGTGGCAATGGCGGGCGGAACTCCCATCATGTTCCCCGCAATCACGGTTTGCGACGGCATTGCCATGGGACATGTGGGCATGAAATACTCGCTGGTCACCCGCGATCTGATTGCCGACAGCACCGAGGCAATGGTCATGGCACACGGCTTTGACGGCTTGGTCATGATCCCCAATTGCGATAAAAACGTGCCCGGACTATTGATGGCGGCGGCACGGTTGAATATTCCCACCGTATTTGTCAGCGGCGGCCCCATGCTTGCGGGTCGTGTGGGCGGCAAAAAGACCAGCCTTTCCAGTATGTTTGAGGCGGTTGGCGCCTACAACGCGGGCAAGATTGACGAGGCAAAGCTGTACGAATTTGAATGTAAGACCTGTCCCACCTGCGGCTCCTGCTCGGGTATGTACACCGCAAACTCGATGAACTGTCTGACCGAGGTGCTGGGAATGGGTCTTCGCGGAAACGGTACCATCCCGGCTGTTTACTCGGCGCGCATTGAGCTTGCCAAGCACG
>JAGALS010000046.1 GCA_017625065.1 Clostridia bacterium
AAGCACCCCTCAGGGGTGCTTTTTTCTTGTCCTGATTGGTTGCGGGGGTGGGATTTGAACTCGCAATCTTTGATTGCGATCCGACGAGCGTAGCTTGTTGGGGGAGTGCGCTTGCGCGCTGCCGGTGGCAGATGAAGCGCAAGCGCACGAGTGGCAGCGGTCGAAAAAATCAAGGAAAGCGAAAGCCCGCAGATTTTTTCGGGCACCGCAACAGGGCAAGCAAACGCAAAGCGTTTGTGAGAAAAAACCGGAGATCGTATCACAAAAAAAGGGGAGCGCGCCAAGGCGTGCCTGTTGCGCCGAAGCCGCACGACTATGCGACTGGGGAGGGCAATGAAAAATCCCACCCCCGCAACCATATTATGTTGCCTTAATAGATGCAGGCAACGAAACCCCGGAAGCCATGCGGCTTCCGGGGTTTTTCCATGCCAATTTTTGATTGTAAAATAAAAAGATGCAAATGCTACTTTTCGCGCGCTGATAGGGGTATGAACCCTTACACAACCATTTCGGGGCAGTGATTTCACAAGGCTTGTGAAATCACTGCCCCGAAAGTTTCATTTGTAAAACAGGCTTGCTTTATTCGGTGCTTTGTGCTATAATCATTTTAGGCGTAAACAATTTTAGCAAAACCGGAGAGGGGGGACTGCCGTGACGATCACATACAGCGTGATATTTGCGCTTTCACTTTTACTGCCGATCGGATATTATCTGTTCGTGCGCAAAAATCAAAGCGAACCGTGGCTGTTTGTTCTGAACCTCTTTGTTTGTGTGGTGAATCTCGGCTATCTGCTTTTGTCGACCTCGAAAACGGTGGAATTTGCTTTGACGGCAAATAAAATCGCTTATTTGGGGCAGGTGTTCGTTCCGCTTTGCATGTTTATGATCATTTCGAGGCTTTGCGGCTTTACCTATCAAAAATGGGTAAAATATATGCTGATCGGCGCCGCCTTGGTGATGTTTGCCATGGTGCTGACCACGGGGCATCTTGATTGGTACTACAAAAGCGTGGAGCTGATGCAGGCGGACGGTGCCGCCAAGCTGATCAAGGTCTACGGCGTGTTGCATCCCGTGAATCTGATCTACGTGCTTTCGTATTTGGCCGCGATGCTTGCGGTGATCGGCATATCGCTGAAGAAAAATAAGGGTGAGTCACAAAAGATCGCAGGACTTATGCTTGCGGTGGTGACCGGCAACATTGGTATGTGGATCGTAGAAAAGGTGATCACCTGGAATTTTGAATTCCTTTCCGTATCCTATCTGATGAGCGAATTTGTATTCTTCTTCGTTTATTGGATGATGCAGGATTATATCCATCTTCGTGACGTGCCGCCACCCTCTGTCGTGTTGGTGGATTCGATGACGGGCGCGGAAAAATTGCAAACGGTATTGCAAAATCTGCCCGAAAATGTCGTGCTGACTGCCAAGGAAAAGGAAGTGCTTTCGATCGTGCTGGAGGGCAAAAGCCGCAAGGAGATCTCCGCCATTTTACACGTTTCCGAGAATACGGTCAAGACGCATTTGACACATCTTTATGAAAAATTCAACGTATCCGGCAGGGAAGAGCTGCTGGCGCTTGCATACAAGCAATGAGTAAGAAAAGACGGCGGGTCTCCCGCCGTCTTTTCTTATTTTCTCGCCCCGTTTTGGGGCTTTTTTCTTTTTGCTGGGAAAGCATCACCCGAAAATCACCCGTCCTTCATTAAATATCACCCGCTGTGGGTGATGCGCGCGCGTATACATGCGTGATACAATGAGGTCGAGGTTACTGTTGAGAACACCTTTCAAAACAAAACCGCAAGGAGGAGAAACAATGAAAACCAAAAAAACATTATCAGCGCTTTTTGCGATCCTTATGGCGGCTATGCTGCTATTGGGCACTGTTCTGCCGGCAGCGGCTGCGCTGAACGATCCCAACAACATCAAAACGATCGGGTTGACGCTGACCGCCCCCAAGGCAGGCGCAACCGTTGACCTGAGCTATGGCAGCGTGACCTGTGCTACCCCGATGGACTATAAGGTCGTCGGCGTGGATTGGTACAAGGGCAATGCCACCAACTTTTTGAACGACCGTCTTGGCCGCGATGAAAACGATGATCATTTCATCGGCGGTCATTCCTATACCGTAAAGGTGACACTGCAGACAAAGGGTGACAGAAAATGGAACCTCGGTTTCAAGCAGAACGGTGATGTGGATTACAGCTATATCACCGCCACCGTCAACGGCGTGACAGCAACACTGGAGCCCCATCAGGTCAGCCCCGAGAGCCCCGATATGCTCTGCGTGTGCTATACCTTTGAGAATATCGCCGTTGGCGAGTTCACCCCCTACGTCAGCATCATCGGTACCCCCGTTGCGGGCAAGACCAAGGACGACGTGAAAGTCGCCCCCTACAGCGAGCGCCAGATGAGGCTTGCTCCTTGGGGCGAGGATTGCAACTGGTTCTACAGCAATGCAGGTGAATGGGTAGCGATGGATGCCGACGACAAATTTGTTGCAGGCAAGGATTACCGTCTGGTCGCGCAATTTATTCCCAAGCCAGGCTTCCGCTTCAGCGCGAGTGGTACGCACACCGTGGGCGATGATGGATACATCTACGGCTACGTTAACGGCAAGCAGATGTCTATGAAGCTGACGAAGATCGGCGGTGAATATCAGTATGATTATCCTGTGACCTTTACCTATGATTTCGAATCCTGCAAGGCGCAGGAGCTTGACGAGGTGACCTTTAGCGGCATTCAGGCACCCGTGGCAGGTCAGAACCCCTCCTACGGTGCGCCTACCATGGGCGATGCCACCTATAGCCTCGTCACTGACGATGCCGTCAGTGGCGGTGCGGAGTACGGCTTTGTAAACGGCCTTGCCTGGAGGCTGGGATACGGAGAGTCCCTGACCGCCCAGTCGACGTTTGAGCAGGGCGCTTACTACACGCTCTCCTTCTTCATCAGATCCGATGACATTTATCGCTTTACCGACTTTGTCATGGGCAGCGCCAACGTGGGTTACGTAAGCGTACAGACCATGGACGATCCCACTCTGGCATTTGTTACCGTAGACTTTGCCCCCTGCGGCGGCGGCGTGATGAACACCGTAAACGTGGGTGGATTCCGTGAGCCCGTACACGGCGCTTCTCCCGACGGCAATCTGCTTTGCGGTCAGGGCTATGAAAAATACGGCGAGCTGCAGTGGTTTGAGGTGAACGACAGCGGCGAGCGCATGATGGAGCCCGGCGATGCCTTTGTATACGGCAATCAATACAAGGTCGTTATGGTATTGAAGACCACCGATGGCTTTACCTTTGCGGCGCGCAGTGCGCTGACCGTGAACGTGAACGGCAAGGAAGCCGATATGCTGGCAGGCGTTGCGAACGAGGCCGAGAGCGAGTATGTTACCGTTGTGAAATATTTTGACTGTGCCAAGGCACCCATCAACGAGGTTCGTGTAACGGTAGAAAATCCCATGGAGGGCAAGACTCCCGCACAGCAGATCCAGCTGGGCGATGATGCCTATATCGTAGAGGGCTTTATGTTCGCCGACCACGAGACCGGCACGGTGCTGAATCCCGATCACGTTTACGTTGGCGCCAAGAACTATTCGCTTCTCGTGACCATTGCCGCCAAGGAGGGCTATCGGATCGCCGAGGGCGGTACCGCCGCCTTTATCAACGGTCAGGAGGCCAACGTGATCGCATACAGCGAGGACCGTGTTATCTTTGCGCTGGTCCTGCTGGCTGAAGAGCTGCCCTTCTACGGTGTCAGCTTCTCGGACGGACAGAGCTTTATGACCAAGGCAGGCGTTGTCACGCTTCCCGACTACGAGGGCATTATTGGCGATGGCGAGAAATTCGCGGGCTGGAAGCTGGTGGACGACTATTCGAACGATCCTGTGCTGTTTGCGGGCGAGTATTACATTGACCAAAACACCGAATTCGTTGCATATATGGTCGCCACCGACACCCATAAGCATATTTACGACAACCACTATATCGACGACGGTCAGGGTATGCATTACCGCGAGTGTATAGATGAAGACTGCCCCGACAAGCCCTCCTCTGTCATTGATCAGGGCCAGCATCAGTATGTGAATATGGATCCCTGTGAAATGGAGTGCTTTATTTGCGGACACGTGCGCACCACCGATACGGGCTTTGGCTGGCACAACTACGAGTTTGCCTGCTCCGAGGTCTGCCCCACCTGCGGTCAGCACAGAGAGACCACCCACACCCCCGGCACGGCTGCAAATTGCACCGATGCACAGAGCTGTACCGTTTGCTCCAAGATCCTTGTTGACGCCCTTGGTCACACCGCGGGCGAGGCGGCAAACTGCGGACACGCACAGACCTGCACCGTGTGCGGCGTAGAGCTTGCGCCCATTCAGGGTGAGCATACGCCCGGCGCGGCTGCCACCTGCACCGAGGCGCAGAGCTGCACCGTTTGCGGCGCAGAGCTTGCTCCCGCCAAGGGCCACACCGCAGGCGTGGAATGGATGCAGGATGAAAACGGACACTGGCACATCTGCGCCGTATGTAACGGCGAGGCGGATCGCGCCGATCACGCGGATGCTGACGGCGACGAGCTGTGCGATGTATGCGGCTATGATATCTCAAAGGGCTTGCCCGGTTGGGGCGTTGCGCTGATCGTGGTCGGCGGCGTTGCGCTGCTTGGCGGCGGTGGCTTCTGCCTGTATTGGTTCGTGATCAGAAAGAAGGCGCCCGAATTTGTGAAGGCAGCCGAGGGCGGGGCACCCACCGAGGAAAAGAAGGACGAGGAATAAATCAAAGAACGAAAGGGAGGCGGCGATATGTGTCTTAAAAATTGGTTCAAGCAGCGGCGCAGTCGCCGCCGCGCCAGGATCTATGAGGGGCCTTCGATGGAGATAGACGGCGGCACGCGCATCCGTCGTGATACAGATGCCCCCAAAGAGATCACATCCCGTGAGCTGATCCGCTTTTCCTGCCGTTTTTCGGGACTTTCCCTGATGGAAGAGGATACACAGCTGCCGCGCGGTGTCTATGATTTCGGTGCCGCGAGGGGAGAGCAGGGCGTGGAATGCACCGTTTCCTGCAGCAACCCCAAGGTGCTTGACGGCGAGCGGAAGGAGTGGCGCACCGACGGCATTCTGACCGAGATCGATGCGCTGCTGCGCAAACACAACGTGGCGCAGCACAACGGCAACTATTATAAGGTCAGCGGCCTGCCCGATTTTTACGGCGCGAAGGTCGATGCCGAGTACGCCTCGGGCGAAACGCTGTACTGCTACAACAATCAGGACCCCTTCCTGCCCGCGGAGATGATCCGCGAGCTTTGCCGCTTGTTCGGCATCGCTTGACGAAGATGCGTGATATGAATATCATTCCTCCGCACATCAAAAATCGTTTGGAGGCGGGTATGGATGCACCGTCGAGGAGGCAGCTGCGGTGCTGTCTGTGCGGCGAGATCACGGCAGAGGAGCAATGCCCCGGTTGCGGGCTTTCATTTCACAAAAAAGAGTCGATATACACCTGTTCCGCTTGTGGGTTATTGGTGTATGCAGCAGAGCTGCCATCCTTTTGCCCCGTGTGCGGTATGAAATTTTAGCTTTAAGGAGATAGCATATGGATATTTGGAGAACGATCACCAAAAAGGTGTCAAATCCTGTTTTGTACGTCAAAAACAAGCTACTTGCGGCGTTTTTCCGCAAAGAGAGCTTTACGTTTGAGACATTGCCCAAAAATTTAGAGGAGCTGAAGGCACTGCCCGAGGCCGTGATGGATGATCCCTTCAAGACCGCGGCGCTGACGCTTTGTGCGCTGTGCGCTTATTCCGAGGACCGCGAGACGGGCACCGAAATGCTGAACTTCCTGCGTGGACCGCGCCCGATGAGCCCTGCCGATATCGCGTTCCTGAACGACAGACTGATGGACGGCAAGACCTATGTGGCACGCTCCTACTTCAACGGTGCCACCCCCGAAAATGAGTACACCCCCACCACCCCCTATACGGTGAAGGTGATCTCCAATCAGTACTCCAAGCTGGAGGACGGTAATTATATGAAGCTGCTCATCCACAGCGGCGGTGCGGACAGCCCCCGTTCGGTGACACTGCGCAAAACGGGTGGCGGCACGTGGTATCTGTGGGAGCAGAATCTGCTCTCCGATATTCGTATTCCGAAATCGCAGGATGCGTGGGCGTAAGAAAGAGGCACATATATGGATTTTTTGGGTAATTGGAAGCTGAAGGCGATGCTTTCCGCCGATGAGAACGGCGTGAGGATGCTCGGCAGAGCCGAGCTGGAGGCGCTGGGCGATGAGGATCTTTTGAAGCTGCTTGCAGCCGATTTTATCATCAGTGACACTGCCATTGACGTGTACTATCAGCCCACCGAGGAGGAAATGCCTATGGTGAAAGAAGAAGGGCTGGAGCTGACCGACAAGGGTGTTCTGATCGACAGCTATCCCGCGAGGATCGAGAACGGCGTGCTGATGCTGGATTACGAGCGAGAGGGCGATTACGTCCCCGTTGAGACAGACGCAGAGGGTTGTCTCTTGATCGGTGGCATGACAGCCATCGAGAAGGTATAACACGAAAAGCCCCTCTGCCACGCAGAGGGGCTTTTTGCCACATGGAAAGGAACAGCTATGGATTTTTTGGGAACTTGGAAGCTAAAGGAAATGCTCTGGGTCGGAAAGGGCAAATTTTGCAGGGTGAGCGATGCGGAGATCGCGGCCATGGAGCCGAGCGAGGAGAATAAAGAGCCGAAGCGCATGCTGGAAGCCGAGTTTATCATCAGTGAGACCTCTCTTGACGTTTTCTATCGCCCCCACGCGGGCGAGGAGGGGCTTGCCGCAGAGAAGGGCTGGGCCGTGACCGACAGGGGACTGTTGATCGATCACTTTCCCTGTAGGATCGAGAACGGCGTGCTGTTTGTGGATTATATGAAAAAAGGCGTGGAATACGCGCCCACCTGGATAGACGAGAACGGAGTCCTTGCCCTTTCGGGCGGGCTCATCAAAATAAAAAAAGCGTAACAGATCAATGCAAGGAAGGATGGACTTGTTATGAAAATGAAAAAGAGTAAGCTGATCGTTTCTGCGCTGGTGGTGCTTGTCACCCTTTGCGCACTCTTGGCTGTCTGCACGCTGTCGGCATCTGCCGTAAGCGCCTACGACCTTTGGGTGAACGATACGCAGGTCACCGCGCAAAACGCCGCCGACGTGCTGGGGGACGGCACCGTTTCTTACGATGCCGCCACCAATACCCTGACGCTAAGCGGCGCCAATATCACCGAATGTCACATCGAAGATATATTCATTGCCGGTATTTATGCCGAGATCGCGGATCTGACCGTCAAGCTGGTGGGCGAGAATCGGATCACGGTTCCCATGCAGGATGGCAGTGACGTGGCTGTCGCTTCTACCGAAAATATAGAAATATCCGGTACGGGCAAGCTTTGGTCAAACTCTTACGTTGTAACAGGTGCGCAGGACGTTGTGATCAAGGATTGTGAGATCTCCTCTGACTGGATCTGTCTCAGCGCGATGGGCGACGTGACCGTGGAGGACGCCACGATCAGTGGCAAGGCGGGTCTGATCGGCACCGGGGCCGGTGACATCACGCTGAAGAACACCAACGTTCCCGATGGCGGAAACTATGTGGGACTGTATACCGAAACCGGTGATATCACCATTGAAGGCTGCAATATGACGATACATGGCGCCGCCGTGGATGAGAAGACCATCCCGATCGCCATTGGTGAGGGCGGCGGCACCTTCACGGTAAAAAATTCGGTGCTTGATCTGAGGGGCAATATGCACGGTATTTCGGCTCCCACAAGCGCGGGCGTCTTTGAAAATGTCAGCGGCAAGATCGAGATAAGCGGCGCTGCCGCCTATGCGATGATGTTTGGCGGCACCGTCTCGATGAAGGGCTGTGACCTTGAGATCTCCTGCCGCGCCACCAAAGAGGGCGCGTGCGGCATTTGCGCTATGCAGGATATCGGCATTGAGGACAGCAAGCTGAAGATCGATGTCCGCGCCGCGGAAAAGGAAAGCGCTCTTTGCATCGGTGGTATCGAATCCCCTAACACCAACGTAGATGTTTGGAACAGCACCCTGGAGCTGACGGCATCGGGCCCCAATGCCGCAGGCATTTATGCCAATAACGTGAAACTGAATGACAGCATTACAAGGATCGAGGCCACCGCACTTGCCACCGGCAAGGGCTATGCCGCGGGTATTGTCGCGATGCAGGGCAGCGCCCGTGTGAACGGCGGCGTGCTGGAGGTGCTTGCCACGGGCCCCGTGGAGCATGAAGGACCTGCCACCGTGGGCGTTCGCATGGACAACGCCGTCCTTGTGCCCGAATTTATCGAGGCGGACGTGAAGCTGCGCGGCAATCAGGCACTTGCCGTCCTTCCCGACCTTTCCGTTTACGGCAGAGAATATGAGCTGACCGCAAGCAGCGAGGTGAACGGCGGTACCAAGGTGGAATTCAACAAGGATAACCTTGCAAGCATCCGCTATTTCCACATCCATCCCTTTTATGCCATCTATTTTGATGCCAACGGCGGCACGGGTGAAATGACCGCGGTGCTGAGCCACTACGGTGCATACACGCTGCCTCAAAACGCATTTACCCCGCCTACGGGTAAGGTTTTCAAGGGCTGGGCGCTCACCCCCGACGGTGAGGTGCTGACCGAGGCCATCTTCACCCCCCATGCCGACACCGATCTGTACGCCATCTGGGAGGATGATCCTTTCGCTGCTGCACCCGAGCCCCCCCACACCCACGCCTACGGCGATGAGTGGAAGTCCGACGGCGAGAACCATTGGAAGGAATGTGCGTGCGGTGAAAAAACGCTTGTTAGCGCTCACGCGGACGGCAACGAGAACGGCGGCTGTGATATCTGCGGCGCAGCCATAAAGGACGGCTTGCCGACGGGCGCTGTCGTCGGCATCGTGCTTGGCTCGCTTGCCCTGCTTGGCGGCGGTGGCTTTGCACTCTATTGGTTTGTTTTGAGAAAGAAGAATATCCCCGCTCCTGCGGCAGAGAACGTTGCAAGTGCCGCAGAGCCTGCAGAGAATAAAGAGAACGAAGTAACCGAAGAAGCTGAGGAGACCGAAAAGACCGAG